>CAZVPS010000059.1:0-11178 GCA_964629105.1 uncultured Anaerolineaceae bacterium | reverse complement strand
GGGCGTCGGCGGGCCGCGCCGGGGGGCGCGCTCGGCGGCCCGCGCGTTGCGGCCCGCGCGTTGCGGCGCCGCGCGTTGCGGCCCGCGCGTTGCGGCGCGGCGGGCGACAATTGCCGCCCCGCCCCCGCCGATCTCGAGGAGCCCGATGTCCAGCTTCGACCCCGCCGCCCTCCGACCGCAATTCCCCGCGCTCTCCGCCCGGCAGGACGGGCGCCCGGTGGTCTTCCTCGACGGGCCCGGCGGGACGCAGGTGCCCCAGCGGGTCATCGACGCCGTGGCGGACTACTACCGCCATTCGAACGCGAACACGCACGGCGCCTTCGCCACCAGCATTCGCAGCGACACGATCCTCGAGGAGGCGCACGCCGCCCTGGCTGATCTCCTGGGCGCCGCCTCGCCCGCGGAGGTGAAGCTGGGCCAGAACATGACATCGCTCACGTTCGCCCTCTCGCGCTCCATCGCCCGCGTCCTGCGCCCCGGCGACGAGGTCGTGATCTCGCGGCTGGACCACGAGGCGAACCGGGGGCCGTGGATCGCGGCCGCGGCCGACGCGGGGGCGACGGTCCGCGAGATCGCGGTCGACACGGCCACCTGCACGCTCGACCTGGGCTCCCTGGACGCCGTCCTGTCCGAGCGCACGCGGCTGGTTGCGGTTGGCTTCGCCTCCAACGCGGTGGGCACGGTCAACCCCGTCGCAGAGATCGTGCGGCGGGCGCATGCGGTGGGGGCCTGGACGTTCGTCGACGCCGTCCACTACGCCCCGCACGGGCTGCTCGACGTGGCGGGGCTGGGCTCGGACTTCCTCGCCTGCTCCGCCTACAAGTTCTTCGGACCGCACGTCGGCATCCTGTGGGGGCGAGCGGAGCTGCTTGACACCCTGCCGGCCTACAGGGTCCGGCCGGCGTCGGACCGCTGGGAGACCGGGACGCAGAACCACGAGGGAATCGCCGGAACGCTCGCCGCGGTGGAGTATCTCGCCGAGGTGGGCGAGCGGTTCGGGGCGGCCGAGGCGGGCCCGGGTGCCGACGCCGAGGCGGGCCCGGGTGCCGACGCCGAGGCGGGGGCGGGTGCCGAGGCCGGGACGGAGGCCCGGACGGGCGGGGCTGGCGCCGGGCCGCAAGGGGCTGCTGGGGTGGGCTCGTCGCGGCGCGCCCGGCTGACGGCGGCCATGCGGGCGATCGAGGCGTACGAGCGCGAGCTGTCGGCCCGGGTGCTGACGGGGCTCGCGGCGATCCCCGGGCTGACGGTCCACGGCCTGGCGGACCCGGCCCGTGTGGCCGAGCGGACGCCGACCTTCGCGGTGACGCTGGCCGGATGGACGCCGCGCGGCCTCGCGGAGGCGCTTGCCGCGGCGGGGATCTACGCGTGGGACGGCGACTTCTACGCGACGACGCTGGTCGAGGATCTGGGGCTGGCGGCGTCGGGGGGCGTCGTCCGGCTCGGCATGGTCCACTACACGACGTTCGACGAGGTCGACCGGCTCCTGGCGACGCTCGCCACGCTCGCGTCCCGCCCGGGAGCCTGAGCGCCCGCCCGCTCCCGGGAGACCCTGAGCGGGTGGAGGGTGACGGGCCGCGACCCGAGGTTCCCGAGCGTCCCGTGAGGCCGACGGGCCCCTTCGCCTGGTCGGAATATCGGCCCCACCAGTACCGGGCAGGTTTCGGGCGTGGCCGGGAGGCGGATCGGCGGGCCGGGAGGCGGATCGGCGGGCCGGGAGGCGGATCGGCGGGCCGGACGCCGGATCCACGCGCAACCGACCCTCGGTGGCGCGCCCCGGGGCACGACTGACCCCGGAATGTGGCCATTTCGGGGTTCTCGGAGGGAGCCGGAGGGGCCGGCGGCCCGGAACGGCCATCGAGCCGTGCCGGTTACTGCTGGCAGCGATACGGCGCGATCAGCGGAGCTCCGCGGCCGGCGTGGCGCCCGCCCGGGCCCGCCTGGAGGTGGTCGACGGGCTCCTGGCGACGCTCGGCACGCTCGCGTCCCGCCCGGGAGCCTGAGCGCCCGCCCGCTCCCGCCTACAGGCGCCCGGCCGCCTGGGCCAGGCCGCGGCCGAGCGCCGCGTGGACCGGCTCCGACGGCCAGCCGAGGTAGCGCGCGGCCTCGTCCACGAGATGATGCGGAGCGTGGCGACGCGGGTCGTGGCCGGCGTCGCGCAGCTCGGGCCACGCGCGACGGGCGGTCTCCGCCAGGAAGGCAACCTCCGTCAGCTGGTTCTCGACGAAGTCGCGCGAGACCGGCTCACCGTGGCCGGGCACCACCACGCCGTCGGCAAGGTCCAGCAGCATCCCCAGCGTCGCCGGCCAATCGAGCGGAAACGAGTCCTCGAAACCCGGCGGCGCCCCGTGCTCGACGAGGTCGCCGGCGAAGACGATGCCGGTGTCCGGCGCGCGGACGACGACGTCGTGGTCGGTGTGACCGCGCCCCAGGTGGCGGAGCTCCACGACGCGGCCGCCGAGGTCGAGATCCACGGCATCCTCGAAGGTCCGGTCGGGCGGGTCGAGGGGCGTCCCGTTCATCTCGTCGGCAAGGTCCGGGATCCACCGGATGACGTTCTCGCGCTGGGCGGGCCCATGGAGGCGCAGCGCCTCGGCACAACCTGCGTGGGACCAGATCTCACACGGTCGGAAGGCCGCGTTCCCGAATGCGTGGTCGAAGTGGACGTGGGTGTTGGCGACGACCCAGGGAAGGCGCGTCAGCTGGCGCAGGTCCTGGATCAGCTCGCGGGCCTGGAGGGTGGTCGCGCGCGTGTCGATCACGAGCGCCCGCTCGCGCCCCAGGATCGCGCCGATCGTCTGGTCCAGGAACGGATACCGGCGGACGTAGACACCCGCTCCGACCTCGTGCCAGGGGTGCATGGGACCCCGCAACATCGTCAGCCCGCGTGGATCGAGCTCAGACCCTCGAGCGCCTTGCGCGCCGCCTCGACGTCGCTGACGACGAAGCTGAACTGGGCCTGGTCCCCCCACCGCCCGATGAACAGGTGGCCGTAGATGTTGACGCCGGCGTCGGCCAGCCGGCGGGCGACGCGGGCCATGCCGCCCGGCTGGTCGTCGACCTCCACGAGGAGGGATTCGCCCTCGATGAACTCGTAGCCGCAGCGCTCCAGGATCGCCCGCGTCGCGTCGTCGTCGGCGGTCTTGAAGATCACGTGACCGAGGGCGCCGATGCCGCCGCCGCCGATCGCCCGCAGATCGACGCCCGCCTCGGCCAGGCGCTCGGACAGGTCCGCGAGCGAGCCCGGCACGTTCGGGAACTGGACGACGAACTGGTTCGCCATGGGCGGCCTCCCTCAACTGCCCGCTGCCGGCGCCCCCGCGGCCGGGACGTCGCGATTGTACGCATCGTCTCGCTGCGCGTGACAGGTTGTTCGGCACGCGACGTGAGTCGCGCCGGGCGCGCCGAGGTTTCCGCCCGCCGCGCCGCGGCGCACAATGCCCCCACGCATGCAATCGGCAAACGGGAGGAGAACCCGCAACCTGATGGCGGCCCGCGAGCGGGGATTCGCGGCGTGAGCGAGATGCCGGACGCCCGGATCCCGATCGACGAGCGCACCCGCGTCCTGGTCCTCACCGGCGCCGGGATCTCTGCGGAGAGCGGCCTCGCCACGTTCCGCGGTGCCGGCGGGCTGTGGGACGGCCACCCCGTCGAGCAGGTGGCGTCACCGCAGGGTTTCGCGGCGGACCCGGAGCTGGTCTGGCGCTTCTACTCCCTGCGGCGCCGGGATGCCGCGGCGGCCGAGCCGAACGATGCCCACCGGGCGCTCGCGGCCCTGGAGGATCGTCTCGGCGACCGGTTCCTCCTGGCGACCCAGAACGTCGATGGGTTGCATGCCCGGGCCGGCAGTCGGAGGGTCGTGGAGCTTCACGGGACGCTCTGGCGGACCCGGTGCAGCCGGTGCATGCGCCCGCCGATCGCCGATGCGAGCTTTCCGGTGGGACCGCCACTGCCGCGCTGCGCGTGCGGCGCCCTCCTGCGCCCGGACATCGTCTGGTTCGGCGAGATGCTGGACCCGGCCACCACGTACCAGGTCGACCGCTTCATGCACGAGGCCGCCGGCGCCCCGTTCGTCTTCCTCGCCATCGGGACGTCGGGCAACGTCTATCCCGCCGCCGGGTACGTGCAGGTCGCCCGCTTCTACGGGGCGCAGACGTGGCTGGCGAACCTCGACCCCGCGGAGAACGCGGGCGCGTTCGACCACGTCGTCGTGGGGCCGGCCGGAACGACCCTGGCGCACCTCCTCGGCGTTGACGGCTGAGCCGCCGGCGCACCGAGCGTCAGCCTCCGCGCGTCTCCGGGAGCTGGCAGGCACGGCCGCGGGTCCGCAGACGCCACCAGAGGGTGGCGACCAGCGCGGCGATGGACGCGGCGCCGAGGACCGGCTGGAGCGGCCCGAAGACCGACAGGGCGCCGCTCGTGCCGAGCAGGACCAGCGCCACCTTGTTGCAGATCGGGCACCCGACTGCGAGGAAGACCCCGAGGCCCGCCAGGGACGCGAGCGGTCCGCTCCGCTCGGGAGCCGCGGCCGCCGCGCCGGCCGAGCCGGCGACGGGCGCCAGGTAGGTGGCGAGGACGAGGCCGGCGAGGGGAGCCGAGACGAGCCAGGCGACGTAGGCCCACGGCTCGGCGGCGATCTGGCGCCCGAAGGCGGGGTTCGGGATCAGGGCTGTGGGAAGGCCGAGCAGCAGGAGCGAGGCGATGCCTCCCAGCAGCGCCGCGATCCAGAAGCGCCGATCCAAGGTGCGCCGGACGGAAGCAGGGTCGGGCTGCAGCAGGAGCGCGGGTCCGTCGTCCACGGCCGCATGGTAACCGGGGCGGGCGCGACGGTCACGCCGGCCGACGCCGGTTCGTCGTAGGCTGCACACGGACGCCGACGCCGGCGGTGGGTCGGGTTCGACGCACCATCGACGATGGCCGCACTGGAGGAGTGGAGATGCACCGGCGGTTCGCGATCCTGGTTGTCAGCCTCGGACTCGTCGCCGCCTGTGGTGGCGGTGCGACGCCGACCCCCGCTCCGACCGAGGCCCAGACCCCGGCCCCGACGGACATCTACGTGCCGACGGAGGAGCCGACGGCGAGCGCGACGACCGACGCCACGGAGGAGCCCGCCGCCACGCCGGTCTCGGGCCAGCGCTACACGGTCAAGAAGGGCGACACGATGTGGGCAATCGCCCAGGATTTCGGGATCAGCCTGGCCGACCTGCGGGCCGCCAATCCCGACGTCGACCCGCGGGCGATGCGGATTGGGACCGTCCTCGTCATCCCCGGGCAGTAGTGCCGGCGTCGTCGGCGCCCCGTGCCGCCCTCCCGTCGCCGGCCCGTGGGCGCGCGCTGCGCCGGGCCATCATGGCGTGGTTCGCGGCACACGGTCGCGAGCTGGACTTCCGGGTGGACGGCCACCGGGACCCGTGGGGCGTCCTCGTCTCCGAGGTGATGGCCCAGCAGACGCAGATCGGGCGGGCGGAGGAGCGCTGGCCCGCATTCATGGCCGCCTTCCCCACGCCGGCCTCGATGGCGGCCGCGAGTCCGGCCGACGTCATCCGCGCCTGGCGCGGCCTGGGCTACAACCGCCGGGCGGTGGGTCTCCATCGGACGGCCGTGGCGATCGCGGCAGCGGGCGGCGCCGTTCCGGGCCTCGCCCGCGACGGCATCGTGGAGCTCGACGCGGCGGGACGAGCTCTCCTGGCAGGCTCTTCCGAGCCCGCGTGATGCCACGCCCCGGCCCGCCCAACCAGGCCATCCGGGCCGAGCCGCGCTCGGTCGGAACGGCGCGCGCCCGCGACCCGCTCGCCCGCGAGGTGCGCCTGCTCGGGGCGCTCCTGGGCCAGGTCATCGCCGAGCAGGAGGGTCCCGCGGCACTCGACCTGGTGGAGCGCGTCCGCGCCCACGCCATCGCCCTCCGCCGGCGCGGCGGACCCGCCGGGGCGCGAGGCCCCGGGGAAGGGTTCCCCGCGCTCGGGGTGCCGGACCTGGAGATGCTCGCCCGCGCCTTCAGCACCTTCTTCCAGCTCGCCAACCTGGCCGAGGAGAAGGAGCGCGTGCGAGCCCTGGGGCGCCGCGACCGCGCCCCGGGCGGGGCCCCCGCCCGGGGATCCGTGGCCGCGGCCGTCGTCCGCCTTGCCGCCGACGGCGACGACCTCGACGCCGTTGCGGCAAGGATCGCGAAGCTGAGGGTCTCGCCGGTCCTGACCGCCCATCCCACGGAAGCCCGCCGGCGGACGGTCCTCCTGGCCTTGCGGCGCATCTACGGGCTTCTTGACGACCTCGACGACACGCGCCTCACGCCGGCGGGAGACACCGACCTGCGGCGCCGCCTGCGCGAGGAGATCACCGTCCTGTGGCGCACTGCCGACCTCCGCCGGGAGCGGCCAACGCCGCTCGACGAGGTCCGATCGGCGATGGTCTTCTTCGACGCGACGCTCTTCACGACGACGCCGCGGCTCTACCGCGCGCTGGACGCGGCCCTCGACCGCCTCGCGCCGGGCCTCCCCCCCGGGGCCGCCGCGGCCGACGCGGGGCGCACCGGAACCCGGCCCCCGCTGGTGCCGGCCTTCCTGCGCTGGGGCCCGTGGATCGGCGGCGACCGCGACGGCCACCCGTTCGTCACCGCGGAGACGACGCTCGAGGCGCTCCGGATCCACGCCGACCACGTGCTGCACGGCTACGCCGCGGCCGCCGCGAGGCTGATGGTCGACGTCGCTGCGCGGCCCCGTGGGGACTCGACGCCGCCCTCGATCGCGCGGCGCCTCCTGGCCGACGCCGACGATCTCCCCGAGACGATGCGCGAGCTCGAGCAGCGCTTCCCGCGCGAGCCGTACCGGCGCCGCCTGGGTGCCGTCGCCGAGCGACTCGTCCGGACGAGGGCCCACTTTGCCGGCGTGCCGGGCCCGCAGGGCGGCCGCTACGAACGGCCGGAGGCGCTGGTCGCCGAGCTGGCCGAGCTGGGCGAGGCGCTCGCGGGTGACGGCCTGGGGAGGGTGGCGCACGGGGCGCTGCAGGACTTGCGCTGGCAGGTGGAGACATTCGGCTTCCACTTCGCCTCGCTCGAGGTCCGCCAGCACAGCGCCGTCCACCGTGCCGCCCTCGCCGCGCTGGCCGGCCCGTCGCCCGCGATCGATCGCGAGGTCGAGCCGGGGGTGACGGCGGGGGAGGTCCTGGCCACGTTCCGGGCCATGGCGGTCGCGCAGCGCCGCTTCGGCGAGGCCGCCTGCCGGCGCTACGTGATCAGCTTCACCGAGCGCGCCGCGGACGTGGGCGACATCCTGGAGCTGGCGCGGCTGGCCGCCGACGGCTCGATCCCCGCGGCGCGGACGTCCGGGATCGCCCCAGGCACGCCGGCCCTCGACGTCGTGCCGCTCTTCGAGTCGGCGGACGCACTCTCCGGCGCCCGGGCGATCCTGGCTGACCTCTTCCGGGAGCCGGGCTACCGCGCCCACCTGCGGGCGCGCGGCGATCGCCAGGAGGTGATGCTCGGCTACTCCGACTCGAACAAGGAGTCGGGCTACGTGGCGGCGCACTGGCTCCTCTACCGGGCGCAGGAGCAGCTGGTCGAGGCGGCGCGCGAGGCCGGCGTGGAGCTGACGATCTTCCACGGCCGCGGGGGAGCGCTGGGGCGGGGCGGCGGTCCGACGCACCGGGCGGTGCTGGCCTCGCCCGCCGGCTCCGTGGCCGGCCGGCTGAAGCTGACCGAGCAGGGCGAGGTGATCGCCACCCGGTACGCGAACCCGCTCCTCGCGCTCCGGTCGCTCGAGCAGACCGTCTCGGCGACCCTGCTAGCCTCCACGCCCGAGCACGACCGGTCGGTGGCCGCCGCGGCGCGCGAGGGTGCGGACCTGATGGACGAGCTGGCCGCCGACGCCCTGGATGCCTATCGCGCGCTCGTCCGGGACGACCCGGACCTGGAGGCCGTCTTCGTGGCCGCCACGCCCATCGAGCAGATCGTCGGCCTTCGGCTCGGGTCGCGGCCTGCGGCTCGCGGCCGCGCCGGGTCGGCGGCGGAGGCGGCGCCGACGCTGGCGTCGCTGCGGGCGATCCCGTGGGTCTTCGCCTGGACGCAGATCCGCGCGAACGTGCCCGCCTGGTACGGCCTGGGCACGGCGGTCGAGGCCTGCGGGCGTCGTCACGGGACGGCCGGGATGGCCCGCCTGCAACGGCTGCACCGCACCTGGGCGTTCCTCCGCCTCCTCGTCCAGAACGCGGAGGTCGCCCTGGCCCGCACGGATCCCCGGATCACCGCCCACCACCTGGGGCTGGCCGGCGCGGCCGGGTCGCGGCTCGCGGCGACGATCGCGGACGAGTACGCACGGTCGGTGCGGGCCGTCCTGCAGATCACCGGCCAGGCTGCGCTGATGGACGGCCTTCCCACCCTCCAGCGGTCTATCGAGCTCCGCGCGCCCTACCTGGACCCCCTCGGCGAGCTTCAGGTGGAGGCGCTCGCGCGGCTTCGCTGGTCGCACGCGGACGGGCCCGCGCGGGCCGATCTCGAGCGACTGGTAGGTCTCACCATCAGCGGAATCGCGGCCGGCGTCCAGGGGACCGGGTAGCGGAGCCGGGGGCCGGCCGCCGCCGGCCCCCGGCTCCGCCGACGGGCCCCCACCCGACGCGCTACGCTTCGGACCCGCCGATGTCCATCCCCGATCGCCCCCTGCGCAGCACCGCGGGCCACGTCCCGCTTCCGGCCGACGACCCGACGCTCTTCGAGCTCGACCTCGACGGGCTTGCGGAGCGCTGGGCGGAGGCGATGGCGCGGGCACCGATGACGGCCGAGGAGATGACCGGCGCGGATGTGCGCGCTCAGCGGCTGGGGGTGCCGGGGATCCGGCTGATGGAACAGGCGGGCAGCGCCGTCGCGGCCGTCGCTCGCGCGCTGGCGGTCGCCGGCGGACGCTGGGAGAGCGGGCCGATCCTCGTCCTGTGCGGCTCCGGGAACAACGGGGGCGACGGGTTCGTCGCCGCCCGCCGCCTGGCCGCCCACGGCGCCCGGGTCGCCGTGGCCCTCATCGCGACGGGCACGCGCCCGGGCACGTCCGATGCGGCCCGCAACTGGGACCGCCTGGGGCGCCTGCCGGGCGTCGAGCGGGTCCACGCTCCCGTCGCCCGCGACGTGGCGCTCCTCGGCCACGGCGTGGAGCGCGCCGCCATCGTTATCGACGCCCTGCTGGGGACCGGGGTCCGCGGCCTTCTCCGCGAGCCGGTGCGATCCGCCGTCGACCTCACCAACCGTGCCCGCGCTGCAGGTGTCCCGGTACTCGCGGTCGACTGCCCGACCGCCGTCGACCTCACCTCGGGCGAGCTCTCCGACCCGGTGGTCCGGGCCGACGTCACGGTGACTTTCCACCGGCCGAAGGCCGGTCTCCTGACTCGACGAGGCGCCGCTGTCGCCGGCCGGGTTCTCGTCGCCCCGATCGGCATCCCCCCCGGGGCCGACCGTGCCTGACCGTGCCTGACGCCTCCCCGGACGGGCGCTCGCCCGGCTGGCGGGAGGTGCTGCTGATCGCAGCCGTCGTCCTGGGAGCAGTGCTTGGCCTCGAGCTCATGAGCGCCGCGCTGCCGGCCGTGCGCGACCTGTTCCGTGGTCTTCCGCTCGTCATCGTCGGCCTTGTCGTCGGAACCTTGGGGCTCCTCCTCGCCATCGCGTTGCGACGGCCGCGCGGGTGGTAGGCGGCCCGGCGCTGCCGCCCGGGCCGTCCTGCGTATCGCGGGGCCCCGTGGCGCCGCCGGGGCTACGCGCCGCCGCCCTTGAGCGCGGCGAGGCGCGCGTCGACCTCGAGGTCGTCGGCCGTGTCGTCGAGGCTGGCGAACTGGGCGTCCAGCGAGCTCGAGGCAACTTCGGCCATGCCCCGCGCCTTGGCCTCCTCGTGGCGGACCTTCTCCTCGAAGCGCGAGACCTCGGAGGTCGGGTCCATCACGTTGACGCTCTTCATCGTCTCGGTGACCTGGGCCTGAGCGCGGGCCATCTTCGACCGGGCGATCAGCTCGTCCTTCTTCTGGACCAGCTCCTGGCGCTTGGCGCGCATCGCGTTGAGCCCGTCCTTGAGCTTGTCGACAAGAACGGACTGGGTCGCGATCTGCTCGTCGAAGGTGTGCGTCTGCTCCTCGAACGTGATCTGGCGCTTGAGCGCGATCTTGGCCAGGCCGTCGAACCTGTCGGCGTCGGCCGCGTTGCCCGCGGCCCGGAACTCGTCGGCCTTGCGCGACGCGGCGAGGGCCTTGCCTCCCCACTCGCCGGAGGCCTCCCTGGCCTCCTTCGCGTCGTCCTCCAGGAGCCGCAGGTTGCCGATCGTCTGGGCGACGGCCTCCTCCGCCTCGCGGATGTTGTTCGTGTAGTCGATGACCATCTGGTTGAGCATCTTCTCGGGATCCTCGGCCGAGTCGAGGATCGCGTTGATGTTGGCCCGGACCAGCTGGCCCATGCGACCGAGGATCGAGGTCTGCGCCATGCGAGCGTCCCCTTCGTTCTTGCGCGGCGTCGGATCCCGACGCCGCATCGGGTTGATCCATCGCGCCGGTTGGCGGACCCGGAAACCGCGCCGCCGGCGATCATCGTACTCCGGGGGTCACCAGCGGCCGCCCCCGGAGCTGCGTCCGCCGCCCCCGGAGCTGCGTCCGCCTCCGCCGCCGAAGCCTCCGCCCCCGGAGCTGCGTCCGCCGCCCCAGCCGCCCCCGCCGCCGCCGCGCGGGAAGCCGCCGCCCCCGCCCCCGCTCAGCATCCCGCCGATGATGCCGCCGATGATGGCCGCGGCGACGTCGCCACCTCCCCGCCACCTGCGCCGCCCCGGTCTCCCCGGCCGCCGCGCCACGGGTCGTCCCAGCCGTCGTAGTCGCGCTGGGCCAGGGCGAGTGCCTCGTTGGCGAGGCGCACGGCCGTCATCGCCTCGCGGATTCCCGCCGCCGGATCCTCGGCGCCGGATGCGACGGCTGCGTCGAGATGACGGGTCGCCTCCGCGATGCGGGTGCGGGCCTCGCCCCCGACCCCGCCCCGGTGGTTGGCCACGTAGTCGGAGGCCCGCGTGACCGTCGCCTGCGCCCCCCTGATCGTGGTCTCGAGCCGGGCCGTGAGCGCGGCTCGCTGCTCGGCCGCTGTCCGGATCCCCGCCAGGACACCGTCGGCGATCTCGTTCGCCCGGCGGGCCTTGCCGTACGCCGCGGCGACGTCCGGCTTGGGGTGGCCGATGTCGC
>CAZVPS010000058.1:0-11328 GCA_964629105.1 uncultured Anaerolineaceae bacterium | reverse complement strand
GAGGTCCGCTCGTCGATCTCGACGCCGGCGCGGCTGGCCAGGATCTTGAGCGCTTCGGGGAATGCGAGGCCGTCGCGGCGCATGACGAAGCTGAAGATGTCGCCGCCCTCGCCGCAGCCGAAGCAATGCCAGCTCTCGCGCGCGGGTGTGACGATGAAGCTCGGCGTCTTCTCGCCGTGGAAGGGGCAGAGGCCCTTGAAGGTGGTCCCCGCCTTCTTCAGCGCGACCGTCTCCCCGACGACGTCGAGGACGGTCAGCTTGCTCTTGACTTCGGCTGCAACGCCGACGGCCAACCGGTGCTCCTGCGTGGCGGGTGCCCGGCGCGCTGCGCCGGACACACGGACGGGCGTGTCAAGTCTTGACACGCCAGTTCAGGCGGATTGTGCGCCGCGGAGGGGCGGTTTGTCAACCCCCTTGTCAATACTGGGTGGGGGTATCGGGGGTTCAGTCGGCGGCGGAACCATGCGGATCATCGTCCCCACCGTCTACCGCAACGACTACCTGCGGAACCTGAAGGCCGCCACCCACAACGGGTCATTCCGGGGCCTCATCGCCGCGCTCCGGTTCCTCCGCGCCTACACGGCCTAGGTCGACTTCTCCACGCGCCAGGCGGCCGAACGCGATCTCGAGCGGACGAACGCCCTTCGTGACCCGAACGAGGCCGACGCCGCCGGCATCCGTCTCCTGTTGCCTGGCGCGGCCGCCGGCTGACACGGGAGTTGCTGTCGCGCCCGCCACAAGGGACAGATCCAGGCTGGCGTCCGGTCGTGCGGCCAGCTGGCTGAAACGCTTGCGACTGATCGCAGTGTCTCAGCAGGGATCCGGCGTGGAAGAATGGGTGACACCCGAGCCGCCAAGGCTGGCCTGTACGATCCGGATCGCACGAGTCATTGACCCATCCCCCTCCCCGCAGAGCCCGGCGCTCGACCGGGCCGGCCTCGCCGGAAGGAGAGCCCCTTGGCCCACAACGCACTCACCACGATCGCCGACTGCGAGGACTTCGTCAGCGGCTGCCGGTTCATGGGCACAGGCGGAGGAGGAGGCGCGGACTGGGGGCTGAGCATGCTCCGGTCGGCGCTCGAGGAGGGCCTGCCGCTGGAGTGGACCGATCTGGCCGATATCCCCGACAACGCCTGGACCTGCACGGCGTTCGGGATGGGCTCGATCGCCCCGCAGGACGAGGGGACGACGCGGGCAATCCAGGCCCTCGGGCTGATCGACAAGCTCGGCTACAACGCGATGGCGCAGGCTGTGCGCGAGCTCGCCGCCTACACCGGGAAGGCGATCTCCGTGATCGTGCCGTCCGAGCTGGGGGCGGGCAACACGCCGGCTCCGCTCGTCAGCGCGGCGCGGCTCGGCATCACCTGCGTCGATGGCGACTACGCCGGGCGGGCCATCCCCGACGAGATGCAGGGCACACCGTACCTCTACGGCAAGTCGAGTCACCCGCTTGCGAGCGTCGACCAATGGGGCGACGTCGTCATCCTCAAGGAGGCGGCGAACCCGTTCATGCTCGAGCGGATCGGCAAGATGTTGAGCGTCGCGGCCCACGGCCACTGCTACCAGGCGGCAACGCTGCTGCCGGCCACCGAGATGAAGGAGATCGTCGTCCCCGGGACACTCACTCGGAGCCTGGAGCTCGGGCGGGCCATGCGACAGGCCCGGGAGGCGGGCGCCGACCCGATCGCGGCCGCCATGGAGAAGACTGGTGGCCACCTCCTCTTCGAGGGTCGCGTAACCGGGAAGGACTGGGAGGATCGCGACGGCTACATGTTCGGCACCACGAGCATCGAGGGCAGCGGCCGATTCGCCGGCCACACCCTGGCGGTCTGGTTCAAGAACGAGAACCACGTGAGCTGGCTCGATGGAGCCCCCTGGATCTGCAGCCCCGACCTGGTCGTGATCGCCGATCGGAAGACCGGCGAGGGCTTCACCAACACCCTGATCGATGCCGGTGACGAGGTCGCCGTGGTCGGGATCCGCGGCCTCGAGGCCTTCCGCAGCGAGCGCGGGCTCGGCTGCGCCGGACCCCGCTATTTCGGCTTCGACATCGAGTACCGCCCGATCGAGGACCTCCTCGACTGCATTCCTGGCTGAGAGTCGGCACGTGGAACTCGCAATCGGCAACGAACCCCGCGACGACTACTACAGCTTCGAGCTGACCGCCGCCGCCCTCAAGCTGGTGACCGTGGTCCGGCCGGTCGGCCCTGGGCAGCAGATCCTCATCTCCGTGGACAGCGCCGGGGACATGCGCGCGGCCCGAGCGACCGCGGGAGCCGTGCAGGCCGTTGGCGGCATCCCGACCCTGGTCTCCTACCCGACCCTACCCGAGCCGATGAGCGAGCCACCGCGCCCGCTGGCGCAGGCCGCCCTGGGGGCGGACGTCTGGTTCGACTTCGCGGTCGCCTACCAGCTCTACAGCCCGGCCTACCACGCGGCCGTGGCGAAGGGCTGCATCTACGTCTGCCTGACCGGGATGGACGTGGACATGATGGTCCGCACGATCGGCCGGGTCGCCTACCCGCCGATGGAGGAGATGGGCCGCCTCCTCTACCGGATGTCGCAGGCGGCGGCGACGATCCGGCTGACGAGCCCGGCCGGCACGGACCTGCGGATGACAGTGGACAAGAAGGGCGACCCGTTCTGGGAGGAGGAGAAGCACGGCGGCTACGCCCAGATGCTCGGCGGGCAGACGGGGCCGATGGCCCATCGCGAGAGCTTCGACGGCGTCCTCGTCTACGACGGGGCGATCTGGCCGCCGGCCGAGATCGGCATCCTTCGCTCGCCCGTTCGACTGACGATCGAGAAGGGGTACGCGACGCGGATCGAAGGAGGAGCCGAGGCCGCGGTCTACGACCGCTGGCTGCGTGGCTTCGGGAGCCCGGCCGCGTTGCTCATGGACCATGCCTGCTACGGGTTCAACCCCGGCGTCAGGCGACCAAGCGGGCGGATCCTCGAGGACGAGCGGGTCTTCGGCTGCATGCAGTTCGGAATCGGGGCGACGGATCTCGGCTCGCCGATCCACAGCGACGGAGTGGTTCTCCGCCCGTCGGTCTGGCTCGACGACGTCGAGATCGAGGAGGAGGGCCGCTACGTCCATCCCGATCTCGTCCGCCTGTGCCGCGAGATGGGGGTCACGGGGTACTGAAGACCGACAACCACGCCGGTACCGTGGGCGCCCCCGGCGTCCGCGCGGCCGGAGGTTGGCGCACCCCCGGCCTGTATCATCGAACCCGGAAGCGGACCTGGTCGAGCGTGCCCAGGCGGCCGGAGAAGGAGGAGATCGTGGTGGACCATCGGCAGCATCCCGGATCACCCTGGATCCGGACCGCCGCGTTGTTCGTCGTCGCAGCGCTGGCGTTCGCCGCCTGCGGTGGTTCCACGCCGACCGCCGCACCCGCGACGTCGTCCGCTCCGGGTTCCGGGGCCCCGCAGACATCGAGCCCGACCGCGACGCCGGCCCCCGTGGACACGACGTTCACCTACGGCTCGCACACCCAGGTCGTGACCGACCTCGACCCGGCCACCTCGTACTCCAACGAGGTGATCGCGATGCACGATATCTACGAGACGCTGACCCGCTACGACGCCGTGGCCAACAAGGTAGTGCCGGCACTTGCCAGCGCCTGGACCTCCTCCGCCGACGGCACGACGTGGACCTTCACGCTGCGCAGTGGCGTCACGTTCCACACGGGCCGGGCCATGGACGCGGCGGCCGTCAAGGCCGCCATCGAGCGGACGAAGACGCTGGGCCAGGGTGCCGGCTACATCTGGGGTGCCGTCACGACGATCGAGGCGAAGGACCCGCAGACGCTGGTCTTCACCCTCGAGTACCCGGCCCCGCTCGACCTCATCGCGTCGGCCAACTACGCGGCCTATATCTACGACACCCAGGCCGCCGGCGCCGGCGCCACGGACGAGGCCCTCGCGGCCTGGTTCAAGACCGCCCAGGACGCCGGGACCGGCCCGTACGTCATCGCCAGCTGGAAGCCCGGCCAGGAGTTCGAGCTGACCCTGGACAGGTACGCCGACTACTGGGGCGGCTGGGACGGCGCGCACTACACGAAGGTGGTCTACCGGGTCGTGCCCGAGGCGACGACCGCCGCGCAGCTCCTCCAGGCCGGTGACCTCTCGTACGTCGACCGCCTCACCCCGCAGCTGACCGCCAGCCTCAAGGGCAACCCCGCCCTCCAGGTCGTGGAAACGCCATCCTTCCAGAACGTCGTCGCCCTGCTCAACACCACGTCGGGGCCGCTGGCCGATCTCAACGTCCGCAAGGCCGTCGCCAAGGCGTTCGACACCGACGGGATCGCTGTCGCCCTGAGCAGTTCGGTGGTCCCCGCCAAGGGCGTGATTCCCAAGGGCCTCATCGGCTACAGCGACTCGCTGACCGGCACCGGCCTGGACCTGGCGGGCGCCGCCACGCTGCTGGCCCAGAGTGGCTACGGCCCCGGCGGCAAGCCGCTCAAGATCAGCGTGACCATCGTCTCCGGCGACACGGACCTGTCGCTCATCACGACCAGCCTGAAGTCGAACCTCGCCAAGCTGAACATCACCCTCGACGTCCAGCCCCTCCAGTGGCAGGCGCAGTGGGACAGGGCCAAGTCATCCGACGTCGCCCAGCGCCAGGACATCTTCCTGATGTACTGGTGGCCCGACTACGCCGACCCGTTCAGCTGGTTCATCTCGCTGTTCCATTCCGAGGAGACGCCGAGCTTCAACCTGGCCTACTACTCGAACCCGGCGCTGGACGCCCAGATTGACGGGATCCAGGCGCTGACGGCGACGAACCGCGACCAGGCCGCGGCCGAGTACGTGAAGATGCAGCAGCAGCTGATCGATGACGCGGTGGTGGTCGTGCCGTACGTCCAGAACTACCAGCGCGTGCTCCAGGCATCGGTCGGCGGCTTCGTCGACAACCCCGCCTATGCGCAGGTCGTGTTCGCGTACGACCTGACACCCGGCCCCTAGCGCCGGCGGCCCGACCTCCGGGCACTCACCAACCCGCCACCCCGCCCGCGCGGCGAGAGCGAGCGCCGATGCGCCGGATCCTGGTCCGCCGCGGCCTGCAGTCGCTCCTCGTCGCGCTGGGCGTCGGGCTGCTCGCGTTCGTCATCACGCGCCTGCTCCCCGGGGACGCCGCGGCCACGTGGGCCGGGCCGCGGGCAACCGCGGCGGAGCTGGCACGCGTGCGCACGGCGCTCGGCCTGGACCGGCCGCTTCCAGAACAGGCGTTCCGCTACATCACGGACCTCATCACCGGCAACTGGGGAACCTCGATCCACACCCGCCAGCCGGTCCTGGCCGATGTCTCCGGTCGCTTCATGACCTCGCTGGAGCTGGTGACGATCGCCCTCCTCATCGCGGCGATCATCGGGATCCCGCTGGGAGTGCTCGCGGCCCGCTGGAAGGGGCGCCCGCCCGACTGGCTCGCGGGCATCACGTCATCCGTGCTGGCCTCGGTCCCGGTCTTCTGGCTGGGGCTCCTGCTCCAGCTCGCCATCGCGACCCAGCTCAAGTGGCTCCCCGTCGCCGGTCGCTGGGACGGGACGCTCAACGAGGTCGCCGTGGCGGCCACTCGGACGCACATGGTGCTGGTCGACTCGCTGCTCGTCGGCAACGGCACGCTGTTCGTGTCGGGGCTCTCGCACCTGATCATGCCGGCCGTCGTGATCGCCGCCTATCCCATCGGCCTGTTCGCACGGCTCACGCGGGCCGGGCTCCTGGAAACGATGGGCGAAGAGCACGTGCGGATGGCCCGCGCGATCGGGTACACGGAGCGGACGATCATCTGGCGCTTTGCGCTCCGCCCGTCGATGGGGCCGGTGCTCTCGGCGCTGGCACTCGTGTTCGGGTTCGCGCTCGGCAACACGTTCCTCGTGGAGAACCTGTTCAACTTCCAGGGCCTGGGGAGCTACGCCGTCGACTCGATCGCGTCGCTCGACGCCCCGTCGATCGCGGGGACCACGATCTTCGTCGCGCTTGCGTACCTGGCGGCGAACCTCGTCGTTGACCTCGCCCGGCCGATCATGGACCCGCGCCTCCGGGAGACTGGCCGATGAACGCGGCGACCGCCGCGCCCGGGCGGGTCCTGCGCTACGTGGTCCGGAGGCCGGGCCTGGCCATCGGGCTCGTGATCGTGATCGTCCTCGCGTCGGGTGCCATCCTCGCCCCGCTGCTGGCGCCCTTCCCGGGTGACGCGGGCAGCGATACCAACCTCCTCGCCTCGCTCCAGCCGCCGGGCGGCGCCCACCCTCTCGGCACGGACCTCGCCGGCCGTGACATCTGGTCGCGCGTCCTGTTTGGCGTCCGCGTCTCGGTCGGCGTCTCGATGGTGGTCATCGTGACGTCGCTCCTCGTCGGGGTGCCCGTCGGGCTTTTCGCCGGGGCCGTCGGCGGCAAGTTGGACGACCTGCTGATGCGGATCGTGGACATCTTCCTGGCCTTCCCCTCGCTCCTCCTCGCCCTGGCGATCGCCGCGACCCTGGGCCCATCGATGGAGCACGCCGCGATCGCGATCGTGGTCTCCTGGTGGCCGTGGTACGCGCGGCTCATGCGCGGCGAGGCTGCGGCCATCCGCGGCCGCGCCTACGTGGAGGCGGCGAGCCTGCTCGGGATCGCACCGTGGCGGGTGACGCTGCGCCATATCCTGCCGAACGCAATCGGGCCGGTCATCGTGCAGGCCTCGCTCGACCTCGGCGGCGTGATCCTCACGTTCGCGGCACTCTCGTTTCTCGGCCTCGGTGCCCAGGACCCCACGCCCGAGTGGGGCCTCATGGTGGAGCAGGGCCGGACCCTGACGTCCACCCAGCCGTGGGTGGCGCTCTTCCCCGGTGCCGCCATCATGGTCGCCGCGCTGGCCTTCACGCTCCTCGGCGAGGGGCTTCGTGAGCGGCTCGACCCGAAGGGCCTGGCACGACCGTGAACCCCGACGCTCCGCTCCTCAGGATCCGCGACCTCGTGATCGAGCTCGGCGGACGCCGCCCGGTGGACGTCGCCGAACTCTCCGTGGCACGCGGCCAGATCGTCGGGCTGGTCGGCGAGAGCGGGGCAGGAAAGAGCCTGCTGCTCTCGTCGATCCTGGGCCTGCTGCCGGCCGACGCGACCGTCCGCGGCAGCATCGCCTTCGACGGCGTGGAACTCCTCGGCGCGTCGGAGCGGCTGCTGCGCGGCGTGCGTGGCCGCCGGATCGCCGTGGTCCTGCAGGCAGCGCGGGCGGCCCTCACGCCCACCCTCCGGGCCGGGACGTGGATCGAGCGGGCGCTCGTCCTGCACCGGGTCCCGCCGGCAGAACGGCGTTCGCGGATCGCCCACGCGCTCGACGCCGTGCGCCTGGATCCGGCCCTCCTCCGGCGCTATCCGCACCAGCTTTCCGGCGGCGAGGCCCAGCGGGTGGCGATCGCCCTGGCCGTCGCGCTCGACGCGGAGCTGCTCCTGGCGGACGAGGCGACGAGCGCGCTCGACGTGACGGTCCAGGCCGAGGTCGCCGAGCTGTTCCGTGAGCTGCGGCTGACCGAGGGAACGTCCATCCTGATCGTCAGCCACGACCTGGCCCTGGTGGCCGGGCTCGCCGACCGGATCGACATCATCGCCGATGGATCGATCGTGGAGCGAGGCGGGCCCTCCGTGCTGTCGGAACCGCAGCATCGTGTGACGCGCGAGCTGGTGGCCGCGAACCCGACCCTGGAGCGGGCACAGGAGGCCCTGCCGTGAGCAGCTCTCCGGACGGCGGCATCCGCCTCGTGGCGCGGGCCCTTCAGGTCCGCTATCCGGGCGCGGACCGGGCCGCACGACCGGCCCTAGCCCTCGACGAGCTGGAGCTCGCGCCCGGACGGAGCGTTGCCCTCGTGGGCGAGAGTGGGTCTGGCAAGACCACCGCCCTTCGGGCCCTGCTTGGCGTCGTCCGGCCCAGCGCCGGCAGCGTGGAATTCGGCGGCGTGGCCCTGGAACGCCTCCGCGGCAAGCCGGCCCGCGCGTTCCGAAAGGCCGTCCAGCCGATCCAGCAGGACACGGACGGCGCGCTCGATCCGCGCCAGTCGATCGGGGCGGCCATCGCCGAAGGACACCGGGCGGGCGGCGGCGCCACGAAGGACGCCTCGGCGGCCGTGGAACGGCTGCTCGACGAGGTCGGCCTGCCCGCCTCGCTCGCCCGACGCCATCCGCACGAGGTCTCGGGCGGCCAGCGTCAGCGCGCCGTGATCGCTCGGGCGCTCGCGGTCGGTCCGCGTCTGCTCCTCCTCGACGAGCCGACCAGCGGCCTGGACGCCACGGTCCAGATCCGGATCCTCGAGCTGATCGAGCGGCTGCGCGTCCAGCGCGGCCTGGGGCTGCTGCTCGTGAGCCACAATCTCGGCGTCGTGGCCCGGCTGTGCACGGAGACATTGGTCCTCTATCGGGGCGAGGTGGTGGAGCGGGGCCTCACCCGCGCGATGCTCGAGACGCCTCGTCACCCCTACACCGCAGCGCTGCGGCGCAGCGTGCCCGAGATCGGCGTGCCGTTCCGCGCGCCGCGCGCCCCGTCGCCGGACGCGGCAACGGTGGATACGCTCGCCGGGTGCCGGTTCGCGTCGCGCTGCCCCCACGCCACGGCGTCCGCCTGTGGTGCGGTGCAGGTGCTGGCGGCCGTCAACCGCGATCGCGCACGCCTCGTGCGGTGCGTTCGCTCTCCCGAGCTTGGCGTGCTCGACCCACTGGCCTGAGCCTCGCTGCTCTGCGCGCGGCCCGCCGTCCTTCGTCAGCGCTGGGCCGCATTCCGAGACCCCGGGCGGCGGCGTATCCTCGGGCCCGGAACCGTCCAGCCGGCCACCAGTCCGAGGTCCAGCCCTGATGATCAACCTCCTCATCGTCGTCGCCGGCCTCGTCGTGCTCGGCTTGAGCCTGGTCCTCGGAATCGTGCTGCCGGTGGGTCGCGTCTCCGCGGACCGGCGAGGAGGGCCGGTGCCGAAGGCGCACGTCCTCAAGGGCGTCGTCGGGGCGGTCATCGGCGCGCTCATCCTGGTGGCAGGCGTCTCCGCCCCGTTCGTCGAGGTGCCCGCCGGCAATGTCGGGGTCGTGACGAACTTCGGCTCCGTCCAGTCCGGCACGCTCGAGCCGGGCCTCCACATCGTCATCCCCATCGTCCAGCGCGTGGCCATCATCGATACCCGGGTCCAGCCGCACCAGTTCCAGGAGATCGACGCGGCCTCGGCCGAGTACCAGACGGTCAAGCTAACCGGGGTGATGAACTACCACGTGGACGGCCAGTACGCCTCCGACCTCTACCAGCGCGTGGGCACCGATTTCGCTTCGAAGGTGATCGACCCCGCGTTCAACGACTTCATCAAGACCGTCGTCCCGGCGTACAAGGTCGACCAGATCCTGGGCGCCCGCGACGAGATCCGGTCCAAGGCCAAGGAGGCCCTGGCCGGCAATCTTGCCCGGTACCACATCATCGTCGACGACATCTACATCGCCAACATCAGCTTCAGCGACGCATTCCAGCAGGCGATCGAGGCCAAGCAGGTCGCCCAGCAGCAGGTCCAGACCGAATCCCAGATCCTCGCCCAGAAGAAGATCCAGGCCGAGCAGGCCGTCGCCCAGGCCCAGGGCCAGGCGGATTCGAACGTCAAGCTTGCCGAAGGCCAGGCGGCCGCGACGATCGCCCTGGCGGAGGGTCAGGCGAAGGCGAACGAGCGGCTCGCCGCCTCGCTGTCGGACCAGATTCTCCAGTACCAGTACATCTCGAAGCTGACCGACAAGATCACGGTCATGCTGGTTCCGTCCGGCAACGCGTCGATCTTCGATCTCAAGGGCCTCCTGAACCAGGCGGCTCCGTCGCCGTCCCCCGCGCCCTGACGCCCGCCCTTCGGCGACGCCGCATCGCCCCTCGCTCACAGGGATCACGCGTGGCATCCGTCGACGCCCTCGCAAAGGTGCTCCCGGTCCTCCTCCTGTTCGGCCTCGGCGCCGTCCTCCGCCGGCGCGCGTTCCTCCGCCCAACCACGATCGACGACCTCCGCCGGCTCGTCCTCTACCTGACGCTCCCGGCCGCGCTCTTCCTGACATTCCTCCGCGTCACGCTCGAGGCCCGGTACGCGCTGATCGTCGTTGGCGTCTTCGCCGCGTGCGTCGCGATGCTCGCCGCCGGGCCCCTGATCGGGCGGCTCGTGGGCGTCCGGTCGGCCGTCCTGCCGGCCCTCCTGACCGGGTTCGAGGCCGGGATGATCGGCTATGCGATCTTCGGCGCGGTCTTCGGCCAGGCCGAGCTCTACCGCTTCGCGATCGTCGACCTCGGGCAGGTCACGTTCGTCTTCTTCGTCCTCGCGACCGTGCTCGCGCGCCGGGCGAGCGGCCGGGTGCCGACACTGCGCGAGACGGCGGCGGCGTTCGTCCGGACGCCGGTCATCCTGGCGATCGCGGCCGGGATGGCCGGCAGCGCGCTCGGGCTGGGGTCGGCGCTGGACGCTTCGCCGTTCGGCGAGGCCGCCCTCCGGACGATCGGCCTCGTGGCGGCGATGACGACCCCGACTATCGCGATCGTCATCGGCTACTCGACGCGGCTCCGGCGCGGGTCGCTCGGGGCGCCGCTGCGGACCGTCGTCGTGCGGATGACGCTCTGGGTCGTGGTCGCGCTCACGTTCAACGCCATCGTGATCGACGGCCTCCTCCACCTCGACCGCCTCTTCCAGGCGGCCGTGATGACGATGGCGGTGCTGCCGCCCCCGTTCATCATCCCGCTCTACCTGCGCGCACCCGTCGACGGCGACCTCGTCGCCGAGGCCGACCATGAGTACGCGGTGAACAGCCTCTCGCTCGCGACCGTCGCGACCCTCGTCGCGTTCGTCGTGGTCAGCGTCCTCTACACGAGCTGACGCCCGCGGCGACCCGGCCGAGCTGCGCGGGCGCGGGCGGGGGCTTCCGACCCTTCTGCCGTCCACGGTGCGCGTCGGCGTGTACCATCGGCGGCCCAGCTCTTCGCCGCCCGCCCGTCGCATCGCGGAAGGAGCCCGCCGTGTCGCTCGAGTCGTTCGCCCGGTATCCCCTCCTCTTCGGGCCGTCGCCCATCCAGCGGCTGGACCGGCTGACGAAGCACCTGGGCGGCGCGACCGTCTGGGCGAAGCGCGAGGACTGCAACTCCGGCCTCGCCTTCGGCGGCAACAAGGTCCGCAAGCTCGAGTACCTCCTGGCCGACGCGCTGGCGCAGGGCTGCGACACGCTGGTCTCGATCGGCGGCGTCCAGTCGAACCACACCCGCCAGGTCGCCGCCGTCGCCGCCCACGTCGGCCTCGCGTGCGTGCTGGTCCAGGAGAGCTGGGTCGACTGGCCCGACGTCACCTACGACCGGGTCGG
>CAZVPS010000057.1:0-11497 GCA_964629105.1 uncultured Anaerolineaceae bacterium | reverse complement strand
TCCTGCGGGTTCGACCCCGACGCAGGCTCGATCCCATGCCGCTGCCGGAGAAGACCGAGGAGACCTGCGCAGGTCCCGGGAGCGGCGTCGGGATCTCCGGCCGCGTGGCCGCGTCCCGGGCGCCCTTGCCGTTCCGGACCGACCCGCCCTTCTCGGCGGGCGCCGCCGGCTCGCGGCGCGACGCCTCGGAGATCCGGCCGGCGGCATCCGCCGCCGGCCTGCCCAGCGTCGCCGCGATGCCGCGGACTGCCCGGCCAGCCGGGGCGAAGAGGTCGCGTGCGGGCCGGTCCAGGGCGATCACGACGCCGACCACGAGCACGCCGGCCAGCACGACGAACGCCCCCGGATCGCTGAACAGGTCGCTCAGGGGACCGGCGACGAGGCGCCCGATGCGCCCCCCGCTGCCGTCCTTCAGGAAGCCGGCGTCGGCGAGCAGCTTCACCATCGGCAGCAGAGCGGCGTAGGCGATCGTCACGCCGGCCACCGTCCGCGCCCATCCGGCACGCGGGCCGTGGGCCCGCTCGAGGTGAACGCCCAGCCCGATGAGGAGGAAGGGCAGGAGCCAGCGCCCCGCCCCGAACCACGGGGCAATCACCTGCAGGATCAAGTCCGTCAGGGCGCCCTTCCCGGGGAGCGTCAGCCCCACGAGGATGACGATGCCCAGGACCAGGAAGACGATCGCGACGATCGAGCGAACGACGTCGGGGTTGACGCGGGCGAACGGCAGGCGCGACCCCGTCCTGCGGGGGGCGCGGCGGGGCCGGGCGGCGGGCGTCCGGCGGCGCGTCGCCACCTAGACCTCCACCACGACCGGGAAGACCATCGGGCGCCGCTTCGTCTGCTCGTAGAGATAGCGCGAGACGCCGTCCTTGATCTGGCTCTTGAGCAGGCCGACCTCGCTGATGTGGTCGCCCGGGTTGTCGATGGCCGCCACCACGCGGCGCACCGCCTCCGCCATGATCGGGTCCTTCTCGTTGAGATGGACGAAGCCGCGGGTGACGATCTCCGGCCGTCCAACGATCGCGCCGGTCTGCTTGTCGACCGTGACGACGACCATGAACATGCCGTCGTTGGCGAGCGCCCGGCGGTCACGCAGGACGATCTCCCCGACGTCGCCCACGGACAGGCCGTCGACGTAGACGTAGCCGGCGGTCACGGGCGCACCGCGCCGAGCCATCCCATCGGCGAGGATCTCGATCGGCATCCCGTTCTCGATGATGAAGACGTTCTCGGGCGAGACCCCGGTCTCGATCGCGAGGCGCCCGTGCTGGACCTGCATCCGGAACTCGCCGTGCATCGGGATGAAGTAGCGCGGCTTCGTCAGGCCGAGCATGAGCTTCAGCTCTTCCTGGCTGGCATGCCCGGAGACGTGGGCGCGCTTGATCGTGTGATAGAAGACGTTGGCGCCGGCCTTGAAGAGGTTGTCGATGGTCCGGGCGACGTATTCCTCGTTGCCCGGGATGGGGCTGGCCGAGACGATCACGGTATCGCCCGGCTGGATCTCGACGAAGCGATGGTCGCGGTTGGCCATCCGGGCGAGGCCCGCCATCGGCTCGCCCTGGGAGCCGGTCGTGCAGATGACGAGCTTGTCGGCCGCGATGTCGCCGATCCGCTCCTTGGCCACGATGCGATCGGCATCGTAGGTCAGGTAGCCCAGGTCGCTCGCGACCCGGAAGTTCTGCTCCATCGAGCGCCCGATGACCGCGACCTTCCGGTTGAAGCTGGCCGCCGCGTCGAGGACCTGCTGGACGCGCGCGATGTTGCTGGCGAAGGTCGCCACGATGACCCGGCCGTCGAGCGGCTCCATGATCTCGCGGAACGCTTCGCCGACGGTCCGCTCGGACGGCGTGTAGCCCGGGTTCTCGGCCCGCGTCGAGTCCGAGAGCAGGCAGATCACGCCCTCCTCGCCGAGCTTGGCCAGGATGTGGAAGTCCGAGAGCCTGCCGTCCACGGGCGTGTGGTCGAACTTGAAGTCGCCGGTGTGCACCACGGTGCCGACCGGCGTCCGGAGGGCGATCCCCATCGCGTCGGGGATCGAATGCCCGATCCGGAAGGGGACGACGGTGAACGGCCCGATCGGGAGCTGGTCGCCGGGCTCGAGCCCGATGAGCGGGTTGTTGTGGAGCTTGTGCTCCTTGATCTTGTTGCCCAGGAGCCCGCGCGCCAGGATCGACGCGTAGACCGGCACGCCGGGGAACTCCGGGAGCACGTACGGCAGCGCGCCGACGTGATCCTCGTGGGCGTGGGTGATGAGGAACGCCCGGACGTTGGCGCGGCGCTCCTTGAGGTAGGTGATGTCGGGGATGACGAGGTCGATGCCGAACATCTCCTCGTCGGGGAACATGAGGCCGCAGTCGATGACGACGATGTCGTCCCCGTACTCGAAGACGTACATGTTCTTGCCGATCTCCCCTACCCCGCCGAGCGGGATGATGCGGAGCGGCGTGTCGTTGGTGGCGGGGCGTGGAGTCGTCATGGGTTCACCGGAAGAGGGTCAGCTGGTCCAGCGCCGGCGGCTCCGGCGCGGGTTGGTCGGTCACGGGGAATATCGGGGACGCGGGAGGGGCAGCGGCCGCGCTGCCCGCCACGACGGCGGCCTCGCGCCCCGCCCGCCGGGCGCGGGCGTCGTCGAGGATGGCCGGCACGAGGCCGATGTCGGCGTAGCTCGCCTGCTCGACGGCGGGCGTTCGCAGCGCGGCGGCCGGGTGGTACATCGCCAGCACCAGGGCCGCGCCGGCGCCCGTCGCGGGATCGGCCGGGCGGACGGTCCCGTGGGCGCGGCTGATCGTCGTGCCCGGCATGAAGCGCCCCATCGAGTGGCGCCCGAGGGTCACGATGAGCGAGGGATCGAGGACCTCCAGCTGGCGCCGGAGGAACGGGGCGCAGGCGGAGACCTCGTCGGGTTCCGGGTCGCGGTTCTCCGGCGGGCGGCATTTCACGACGTTCGTGATGAAGACGTCCTCCCGCCGCCAGCCGATCGAGCCGAGAAGGCGGGCGAGGAGGTCGCCGGCCCGGCCCACGAAGGGACGGCCCGCGCGATCCTCGTTCATCCCGGGTCCCTCCCCCACGAAGACCACCTCCGTGCTGGCGTGCCCCTCGCCGGGGACGGCGCGGGTCCGGCCCTCGTGGAGACGGCAGGCAGTGCAGGCCCGGACCTCCGCCGCGATCCCCTCGAGCGCCGCGCGGCGTTCGGCCTCGGTCACGCGGGGGGAGCCTCCGCGGCGCGACGCGACGCCGCCGGGACCCACCCGCGCCCGACGAGGACCTCGGCGATCTCGACCGCGTTCGTGGCCGCGCCCTTGCGGATGTTGTCGGAGACCACCCAGAAGGCGAGGCCCCGGCCGTCGGGGATGGACGCGTCGGTCCGGACCCGGCCGACGTAGATCTCGTCGCTCCCTGCGGCCTCGGTGGCGAGCGGGTAGACGTGGGCGGCCGGGTCGTCGCGCACGACGACGCCGGGCACGGCGGCGAAGAGCTCGCGGGCGCGGGCCGGGCTGATGGGCTCCCGCGTCTCCACGTGGACCGCCTCGGAGTGGCTCATGAAGACGGGGACCCGTACGGCGGTGCAGGAGACGCGCAGGTCCGGCAGGTGGAGGATCTTCCGGGACTCGGTGACGACCTTCCACTCCTCCTTCGTGTACCCGTTGTCGAGGAAGACGTCGATCTCCGGCAGGGCGTTGAAGGCGATCGGATGCGGGTAGACCCGCGCCTCCTTCGGGTCCCCGGCGACGTGGGCGCGAATCTGCGTCTCCAGCTCGGCGATCGCCTTGCCGCCCGTTCCCGAGACCGCCTGGTAGGTGTCGACCACGACCCGCTCGAGGCCGACCGCGTCGCGCAGCGCCATGAGCGGCGGCACGAGCTGCATCGTGGAGCAGTTCGGGTTGGCGATGATCCCCTGGTGCGCCTCGAGGTCATCCGGGTTGACCTGGCTCACCACCAGCGGGATGCCCGGCTCCATCCGCCACGCGCTGGAGTTGTCGATGACGGTGCAGCCGCGGGCGGCCGCGTGAGGCGCCAGCTCGCGGGAGGTGCCGCCGCCCGCGGAGAACAGGGCGATGTCGATGCCGTCGAAGGCCTCGGGCGTCGCCTCCTCCACCCCCACCTGGCGGCCGCCGAACGGCAGCGTGGTGCCGGCGGAGCGCGCCGAGGCGAGGAAGCGGATCTCCCGGATCGGGAACTCGCGTTCGAGGAGGACCCGGGCCATCGTGCGTCCGACGACGCCGGTGGCGCCGACGACGGCGACTGTGAGGAGGCGGGGGGAGTGTCCGGACATCGCTCCGCTTTCAGTGCGCGAGAAGTTCAACGGGCACAGGCCGAGTATAGCAGCGCCCCCGGGGATCCCCGGGGGCGCGCTCGGTGCGGGATTCGGCGACGGTCGTCGCCGGCGTCCCCTACCCCTTGGCGAGGTGCCGCTGCATGGCGGCCTTGCGGGAGAGGTTGACGCGGCCCTGGCGGTCGACCTCGGTGACGACGACCATCACCTCGTCGCCGACGGAGACGACGTCCTCAACGGACGGGACGTGGTAGTCGGCCAGCTCGCCGATCCGGACGAGCCCTTCCTTGCCCGGGAGGATCTCCACGAAGGCGCCGAAGGTCATGATCCGGGTGACGGTGCCGAGATAGAGGGCCCCGATCTCGACCTCGCGGGTGAGGCTCTCGATCCAGAGGATCGCCTTGCGGGCGTTCTCGCCCTGCACGGCCGCGATCTCGACGGTGCCGTCGTCCTCGACGTTGATCTCGGTGCCGGTCTCCTCCTGGATCTTGCGGATCATGGAGCCGCCCTTGCCGATGATCTCGCGGATCTTCTCGGGATTGATCTTGATCTTCGTGATCCGCGGCGCGAAGTCGCTCATCGTGTCGCGGGCCGAGGGCAGGACCTCGGTCATCTTGTCGAGGATCGTCATCCGGGCGGCGTAGGCCTTGGCCAGGCCGGCGCGGATGATGGCCTCGTTGATGCCCTTGACCTTGATGTCCATCTGGAGGGCGGTGATCCCGTCGCGGGTGCCGGTCACCTTGAAGTCCATGTCGCCGAAGGCATCCTCCTTGCCGAGGATGTCGGTCAGGACGGCAAAGGTGCCGTCGGGCTCGGAGATGAGGCCCATCGCCGCCCCGGCGACCGGCGCCGAGATCGGCACGCCGGCATCCATGAGGGCCAGCGTCGAGCCGCAGGTGGAGGCCATCGAGGTCGACCCGTTCGACGTCACGCACTCCGACACCAGCCGGATGACGTAGGGGAAGTCGTCCTTCGAGGGGAGGACCGGGAGGAGCGCCCGCTCGGCCAGGTGGCCGTGGCCGATCTCACGACGGCCCGGGCCGCGCATCATCTTGTTCTCGCCGGTGGAGTATGGCGGCATGTTGTAGTGGTGGAGGTAGCGCTTCTCGATCACGGGGCTGATCGTGTCGATCCGCTGGACGTCGGAGGACGGGCCGAGCGTGGCGACGGTCAGGGCCTGGGTCTCGCCGCGGGTGAAGAGGCCGGAGCCGTGGGCGCGCGGCACGAGGCCGACCTCCACGATGATCGGGCGGATCTCGTCGATGCCGCGGCCGTCCATCCGGATCCCCTCATCAAGGGTCAGCTTCCGGGCGGTCTTCTTGTGGACCAGGCCGAAGAGGGCCTTGCTCACGCGGGCTGCCCGACGCGCGGCGTCGAGCTTCGTCTTGGCCTCGTCCTTGGAGGTCCGCTGGGACCGGATCGAGTCGGCGATGCCGTCGGCCAGCGCCGCGAGGCGTCCCGGCAGCTCAGCGGCGATCGCGACGAGCAGCTCGGCGGTGGCCTCCGCGTCCGGGAGGGCGCGGTGGGCCTGCTGCAGCTGGATGCCGAAGAAGCGCGAGAGCTCGCCGAGGGTGTAGCTCGGAAGGTCCGGGTAGCCGTCGCGGGCGAGGGTCAGGGTGTCGAGATAGCGACCCTTCTCGATGCGCGTCCCGTCGCCGAGAGCGGCCTCGAGGAAGGCGATGTCGAAGCCGACCGAGTGGCCGACGATCGTCGCGTCGCCCACGAAGGCGAGGGCCTTCTTCGCGGCCTCCGCCGGGCTCGGGGCGCCCTTCACGTCCTTGTCGGTGATGCCGTGCATCTGGTTGCCGAAGATCGGGCGGCCCGGGTTGACGAAGGTGGACCAGCGGTCGGTCACCTTGCCACGCTTCACGCGGACCGCGGCGACCTCGACGAGGTCCGCCATCTCCGCGTTCGTGCCGGTGGTCTCCACGTCGACGATCACGAACTCGGCGCCGGCCTTGACCATCGCCGCGAAGTCGAGGACCGACCCGGTGCCGGGATCGAGGTACGGCAGGCGCTTCGCCTTGCCAACCGCCTCCTGCAGCTCGAGCTGCAGGTCGATGATCGGCCGGAGGGCGCGGTGGGCGAAGAGGATGGCGTCGGCCATCACGTCCTCGGGGAGGATCTTGGCCCCCGCCTCGACCATCATGATCGCGTCGCGCGTCCCCGAGACGACGAGGTCGAGCTCGCTCTCTTCCAGCTCCGTGATCGTGGGGTTGATCACGAACTCGCCGCCGATTCGGCCGACGCGGATGGCCGCGATCGGACCCTGGAAGGGGATCTCGCTGATCGTGAGGGCGGCCGAGGCGGCGATCGTGCCCAAGATGTCCGGGTCGTTCTCCTGGTCCGTGGAGAGGACCGTGATGACGCACTGGACGTCGTCCTTGTACCCCTCGGGGAAGAGCGGCCGGATCGGGCGGTCCGTCAGCCGGCAGGCGAGGATCGCGGCCTCCGACGGGCGCGACTCGCGCTTGATGAACCCGCCCGGGATCTTCCCGGCGGCGTACATCCGCTCCTCGAAGTCGATCGTGAGCGGGAAGAAGTCGAGGCCGGGACGCGGCTCCGAGCGGTTGGCGGTGCCGAGCACGACCGTGTCGCCGTAGCGCACGGTCACGGCGCCGCCGGCGAGCCGGGCGAGGCGGCCGGTCTCGATGGTCAGCGTGCGACCACCAAGTTCGACGGAGAGGGAATGAGACACGAGCTACTCCTTGCTCGCGTCGGCGCGGGACCGAGGGCCGAGCGTGGTTGACGCCCGGGCCGAGATGCACGACACCCGGGGCGGACCGCCCCGGGTCGTCGATGCGAGGGTGCTAGCGGCGCAGCCCCAGGCGGGCGATGACGGCCCGGTACCGGGAGGCGTCCTTCTTCACGAGGTACGCCAGAAGGCGCCGGCGCTGCCCAACGAGCTTGAGGAGGCCGCGGCGGGAGTGGTTGTCCTTGGGGAACTGTTTCAGGTGCCCCGTCAGGTCCTTGATCCGCTCCGTGAGAAGCGCGATCTGGACTTCAGGGGAGCCGGTGTCCCCGGGCTTGACGGCGAACTCGCCGACGATCCGGTCCTTGATTTCCCGCACGAGCGGCACTCGGTCCTCCGACACGATTGACTTGAACTACCGTTGTTTCAACCCGCGGAGAGTAGCAGGGCGACGGGAAGCGCGCAAACGCGGCCGGGAGGGACGGCCGGGCGGTCGGCGGGCGCCGACGCCCCGCTCGGGCCCCCGCTCCGTTTCGCCCGCTGCGCGGCGCTGCGGCAGGACCCATCGTGACTCGCGGGCGATGATCCGTGGGTTGGCGGGCGCCTGAGCCACCGGGCGGCCGCCCGAAACCACTCGTCGCCGCCCACGCGCCAGTCCCCTGGCCTGTTACGCACGACCATTGCGCTCGACCGAGCCGGGCCGCGCTGCGCCGCGGACGGTGATTCCCGCCGCGGACCCCACACGGTCCCCGCGACCAGCCGCCAACGCGGGAATCATCGACTCCGAGGCAACGTTCCAGCGTGGTCGTGGGACCGGCAGCGCCTGGTGGGGTCGGGTAGCCCCGCCGCCGGACGATGCCCGCCGGCCGTCAGTTCCCGGACGTGCTCAGGCGCCCGGCACTGGGGCACCGGAGGTTCGGGCACCTGCCGCCCGCCGGCGGTAGTCTCCGCGCGTGACCGATTCCGCCCCGGCAACGCCCCGCGTCCTGGCCCTGATCCCCGCCCACGACGAGGCTCCGCGAATCGCTGCCGTGGTCCGGGGGGCCGCCGCGCACCTTCCCGTCCTCGTCGTGGACGACGGCTCCACGGACGACACGGCGGAGGTTGCTCGCGCGGCCGGCGCCTAGGTGCTCGAGCAGCGCCCGAACGCCGGGAAAGGGGCCGCGCTGCGGGCCGGGTTCCGGTGGGCCCTGGACGCCGGCTTCGACGGCGTCGTCACCCTCGACGGCGACGGGCAGCACGACCCGGCCCAGATCCCCCTCTTCCTGGCCGCCTTCGAGCCGGGCGCAGTGGCAGGGACAGCGGGCGGCTCACCGGTGGGGTCGCCCGGACGACCCGCCGCCGCGGCCATCGCCCGCCCCGACCTCGTCGTCGGCCGCCGCGACTTTGCCCGCATGCCGCCGGCCCGACGCCTGGCGAACACGATCGGCGGGCGGACCTTCTCGTGGGCGGTCGGCGCCCACGTTCCGGACAACCAGTCCGGGTACCGCCTCATCGGGCGCCGGCTCATGGAGGCGTCGCTCGGCAGCGCGGAGCGCGGCTTCGAGTTCGAGGTGGAGATGCTGGCGGCCTGCATCGCCCGCGGCTGGCCGGTGGCGTGGGTGCCGATCCGGACGATCTACACGGGCGGGCCGAGCCACATCCGGCCTGCCGCCCACGTGCGGCATTTCTTCCGGGCGGTCGCGGCCGCCCGGCGCACGGTGCGGGAGGCGCGTCGGGCACCTCGCGCCTGAGACGTCGCCCTCAGCCGGTGAACGCGACCCGCAGGCGGTCGTGGCGGAGAGCCTCGGCGTGCGCGCGCACCAGGACCGAGCCGTCCGGGCCGACGACGACGGTCGCGCGCCGCGTGGGGCCGGGACGGAGGCCCGGACCCCAGGCCGCCGAGAGGACGGCGCGGTGGGGGCCGGCCGGCGGCAGGGCCACGGGGAGCGGGAACCGCAGCAGCGCCTCGCGGCCGTCGAGGCTCCGCTCCGCCACGGCCCCCGTGACGGCCACTCGCCGGCCGAGCAGCGTGCGCGCGGCGGTCAGGTCGCCGGCGGCGATCGCCCGCCGGATCTCTGCGCTTCGGACGGGACGCCCGTCCAGGTCGAACGGGGGCACGACGATGACCGCGAACCCCGCCTCCTCGCCCAGCCGGGCGAGCGTCTCGGGCGTGCCGCGCCGTTCGTGGCCGAAGGCGGCGTCGGGCGTCATGAGGAACCCGGCCAGGCGCGTCCGCGACCGGATGCTGGCGACGAAGGCGTCGTAGGGCGTCCGGCGCAGCGCCTCGTCGAAGTGCTCCACCACCGTGACGGCGACCCCGTCTCGCTCGAGCCGGGCGAGGCGCTCGTCCGGGTCGCACAGGAGCGGCGGGGCGGCCCCCGCCAGGATCTCGTCCGGGTGGTGGTCGAAGGTCAGGACCGCGGGATGGGCGTGCAGGCGCCGTGCAGCCCGCCGCAGCTCGCGGAGCAGGTAGAGGTGACCTCGGTGGAGCCCGTCGAAGACGCCGACGGCGACGAGGATCGGCCCGTCCGCGGGCCGCAGGGCCTCGATTCCCGGCAGCGCGTCACGCACCGGGTGCCTTCCCGTCGAAGGGCGTCGCCTCCCGGTCGAGCAGGACCTTGTCCGTGACGAGGCGGCCGCCGTCGGCAACCCGCGCGATCGCGGCGAGGGCGCCACCCGGCGCCAGGAGGCGCACCGCGCTGCCGGGGGCAATCCCCTCCCCCGCCGCGCCGAGACGCTCGACGCGCCCGGTCCAGCCACCGTGCGCCACGACCCGCTGCTCCGAGGCGGCCAGCTTCACCACGGGCAGGTCGTCGAGGCCTGCGCCGGTGGGCAGGAGAAGGGCGGCCAGCCGCTCCCCGGCCGCCGCGGCGCGGACCTCGTCGAGCGGGTGGGCATCGGCAAGCCTGAAGGGGCCCGAGGCGGTGCGCCGAAGCGCCCCCAGGTACGCGGCGCTTCCGACGGCCTCCCCGAGATCGCGGGCCAGCGCCCGGACGTACGTGCCCGCGGAGCAGGCGACGTCGATGACCGCCGTCGGGTGCTCCGGGTCGGCGTCGTCCCAGCCGATCAGGGCGAGCTCGTGGAACGTCACGGTGCGGGGCTTGAGCTCGGGCGTCTCGCCCCGGCGCGCGAGGGCGTACGCCCGGCGCCCACCCACCTTGCGGGCTGAGTACGCGGGCGGGCGCTGCTCCTGCGATCCGACGAACGCCGCGAGGGCGGATTCCACGGCGAAGCGCGTGGGCGGCGCGCCCGCGGCCGAGGTGATCTCCCCCTCCAGGTCGTCGGTCGTGGAGCTTCCCCCGAAGACGACAGTGGCTCGGTAGGCCTTGCGGGCGCCGAAGTGGAATTCGACCATTCGCGTCCCGAGGCCAAGGTAGAGCGGGAGGACCCCCGAGGCGAAGGGATCCAGCGTGCCGCCGTGCCCGATCTTCCGCGTTCCCGCCAGGCGCCGGACGAGGGCCACGACGTCGTGCGACGTCGGCCCGACTGGCTTGTCGACCACGAGGATCCCGTCGATGCGCGCGTCCTCCCTCGTCACCGGGCGACGGCCTGCGCCAGGCGCTCCGCGACGGGCAGCACGGCCGCCTTCGCCTCGGCCAGCGGCACTGGCAGGGAGGCGCCGGCCGCCCGGGCGTGACCGCCGCCACCCCAGGTCCCGCACAGGACGGTGGCGTCGACGCCGCCCGGCTTCGTCCGGACCGACAGGCGCGTCTCGGCGCCCTTCTCCTTCAGGAGGAGGGCGACCTCCGCGGTCTCCGACTGGGCGAGCAGGTCGATGATCCCCTCGGAGTGCTCCGAGCGGGCGCCGGTCGCCACCAGGTCGGCGAGCTCCATCACGGAGGCAACTACGAGTCCGTCGGCGTGGCGCTCCAGGCGGGCCAGGACGCGCCCGAAGAGGGCCAGCTGGGCGTCCGGCTTCGTGCGGTAGATGCGCCGGCTGATGTCGGAGAGCGGCGCCCCCGCCTCGACGAGCGCGGCCGCCACCCGCAGCGTGCGAGGCGTGGCGTTCGGGTGGGCGAAGGTGGCGGTGTCCATCACGATGCCCGCGGTGAGGGACGCGGCGAGGTCGCCGTCGCCGGCAGTGAGCGGGACCCCGAGGCGGACGGCGAGGAGCGCGACCATCTCGCAGGTGGCCGCGGCACCCGGGTCGATCCAGGCGAGGTCGCCGGTCCCGTCGTTGCTCGCGTGGTGGTCGATCGTCAGGAGCGGCGTGGCGGCGAAGAGCGCCGCGTTCCGCTCGCGGATGGGGCCGGCGCGCGAGAGGTCGCCGCAGTCGCAGAGGACCACGAGGTCGTACGCCACGCCCGGCTCCGGGTCGGTGCGCACCTTCTCTACCCCGGGGAGGAAGGCGTAGAGCGCGGGAGCGCCGTCGCTCACGGCCACCGTGGCATATCCGCCGCGGGCCTCGACCAGCAGGGCGATCGCGAGCGCCGCGCCGAGCGCGTCTGCGTCGGGGCTCTCGTGCCCGACGGCCAGGACGGAGCGGGCCGCCCGGAGCCGCTCGACGACCGCGTCCGGGACGGCCGCAGCAAGCGCGGCGAGGTCGGCCG
>CAZVPS010000056.1:0-11638 GCA_964629105.1 uncultured Anaerolineaceae bacterium | reverse complement strand
TGGCGCCGCGCTTGACGTCGTTGACGCCTTTGTCGCGCTTGATCTGGGACCATTTGGAGTGACCGGACATCGGGGCGGAGTATAGCCGACTATCATGCTCGGAACGCCGGATCCGGCTGGCCGCGAGCGCCGCCGGGCCCCGCACGCCGACATCCCGCCGCGGGCGCCCCGCCCGCCCCACGAGGTTTCATCGCACCGATGACCACGAAGAGCGTCGACACCCCCCACCTCCGCAGCGTCGTCCTGGCCGGCCACGCCGGCGCCGGCAAGACGACGCTGGCCGAAGCCCTGCTGTACCGGACCGGGGCGATCTCGCGCCAGGGTCGCGTCGAGGACGGCACGACCACGCTCGACTTCGAGCCAGAGGAGCAGAAGCGGCACATGTCGCTCTCGCTCGCCATCGCCTCGCTCGACGACGAGGGCCACCTCGTCTCGATCGTCGACACGCCCGGCTACCCGGACTTCGCGGCCGAGGTGGTCGCGGGGTTCCAGGCCGTGGACTCGGCGCTCATCTGCGTCGACGCGACGGGCGGGGTCGAGGCCGGGACCGAGAACGCCATCGCGCTGGGGCGTCGCAACCGGACCGCTGCGCTCTTCGTCGTCAACAAGTGCGACCGCGAGAACGCCGACCCGGGCGCCGTGCTCGACGCCCTCCGCGACACCTTCGGGGACAAGATCGCGCCCCTCCAGCTCGCGATCGGCAAGGCCGAGACCTTCAGCGGCTACGTGGACCTCGTCCACCGCCGGGCCTACCGCTGGGACGGCAAGCAGGAGGTCGAGGTCGCGATCCCGGCCGAGATGGAGGCCGAGGTCGCGACGCGCCGCGAGCAGCTCCTGGAGGCCGCCGCGGAGGCCGACGACGATGTCCTCGTGAAGTACCTCGAGGGCGACGAGATCAGCGACGCCGAGCTCGACGCCTGCCTGCACCGCGGCGTCCGGGACTCGATCCTGGCCCCGGTCCTCGTCGCGAGCGCCACGAAGGGGATTGGCCTGCGCGGCCTCCTCGACGCCATCGTCCGCTACCTGCCGACGCCCGCCGAGGAGCCGCCGACCGTCGCCCGGGAGCCGAAGTCCGGCGACCCGGTCGAGGTCGCGCCCGACGCCGGCGGCCCGCTGCTCGTCCGGGTCTTCAAGACGACCGCCGACCCGTTCGTCGGCCGGCTCACATACCTCCGCGTCCTCTCCGGCACGCTCCGCAGCCAGGGCCACGCGTGGAACGCGGAGAAGGGCGAGGACGAGCGGATCGGCCAGCTCCTCCGCCTCCACGGCAAGGAGCAGGAGCCGGTCGGCGAGCTCAAGGCCGGCGAGATCGGCGCGGTCGCCAAGCTCTCGGCCACGGCCACGGGCGACACCCTCTCAACGAAGGACCGGCCCTTCGTCCTGGACCGCCCCGCGTACCCCAACCCGACGCTCGTCGTGGCGATCGAGCCGCAGACCAAGGCCGACCTCGACAAGATGGGCGGGGCCCTCCAGCGGATGCTCGAGGAGGAGCCCTCGGTTCGCGTGGAGCGAAGTCCCACCGGCGAGCAGCTGCTCGTCACGATGGGCGAGACCCAGATCGCGGTCATCTGCGAGCGCCTCAAGCGCAAGTTCGGCTCCGCGATCGCGACCCACACCCCGCGGATCCCGTACCGGGAGACGATCCGGGGCAGGACCCGGGTCGAGGGGAAGTACAAGAAGCAGACGGGCGGCCACGGCATGTTCGGCCACGTCTGGCTCGAGATCGAGCCGAACCCGGAAGGTGGCGTCGCCTTCGCCGAGCACGTCGTCGGCGGCACCGTGCCCAAGAACTTCTTCCCGGGCGTGGAGAAGGGCGTGCGCTCCGCCGCGGCCGAAGGGATCCTCGCGGGCTACCCACTCATCGATTTCAAGGCAACGCTCGTCGACGGGTCCTTTCACACGGTCGACTCCAACGACCTCTCGTTCCAGCTCGCGGCAGCCATGGCCCTCAAGAAGGGCGTCATGGACTGCAAGCCCGTCCTGCAGGAGCCGATCATGAACGTGGGAATCCGCGTTCCCGAGCGGTTCATGGGCGACGTCAACCGCGACCTCAACGGCCGCCGGGGCCGGGTGCTGGGCATGGACGTCGTCGGCGACGGGCTGCAGGTGATCACCGCCCAGGTGCCCCAGGCCGAGCTGTTCAGCTACGCCACGGAGCTGCGCTCGCTCACGGGCGGGCGCGGCACCTTCGACTCTGCGCTCGACCACTACGAGGACGTGCCGGCGCACCTCGCCGAGAAGGTGATCGAGGCCCACAAGAAGGAGCTCGACGCCGCCGGTCACTGACCCGCCGTTAGCGGCCCGTCAGGCCCGCAGAGCCCCCAGCGCCGCGCGGATCGTGAGCTGTCCCTCGTAGAGCGCGCGGCCGACGATCGCACCCGTGCAGCCAAGCCTGCGCACGGCGCGCAGGTCGTCCGTCGTGGCGATGCCGGCGGAGGCGATGACGGCGGACGCGTTGACGGCGCCCCGGCCGAGGGCAACCACGCGCCCGAGCAGCGCGAGATCCGGGCCGGTCAGCGTGCCGTCGCGGTCGATTGCCGTGACCTCGAAGGTCCGGACCCCCGCGACTGCGAGGGCGGCCACCACCTCCTCGACCGGGATGCCGGGGCCTCCGGGCAGCCAGCCGTGGCCCACGGCGCGGCCCTCGCGGATGTCGAGGGCGACGGCGATGAAGTCCGGCCCGAGTCGGTCCACGAGGCGGCGCGCGAACTCCGGGTCGCGCAACGCTGCGGTCCCGACGACGACGCGGGCCGCACCGGCCGCGAGCATGGCCGCCGCACTCTCCTCGTCGCGCAGTCCGCCGGCCACCTCGACCCGCGCCGACTCCCCCACCCCGTCGACGATGGCCCGCACCAGGTCCGCCTGACGTGCGGCAGGATCGCGGGCCCCATCGAGGTCCACCACGTGCAGCCAGCGCGCGCCGTCCGCGACGAAACGCTCGGCGACCTCGACCGGGTCGCCGCCGTAGACCGTCTCCTGGCCGAAGTCGCCCCGCAGCAGGCGCACGACGCGGCCCCCGCGCAGGTCGATCGCGGGAAGGACATCGAACGATCTCTCCTGGTTGGGGTTGCCTGCTGCCATGGCAGTATGGTAGCGTAGTAGCACGCTAATGTGTCATCACGCCACCACGAGGCCCGAACCCATGCAGCCCCGCCCCGACGACTGGCGCAGCCCGGACACGGACGCCCTGCTCGACGCCCTCCTGGACCTGGGGGATTCGGCCGAGGCGGCTGCCTTCCTGCGCGACCTGTGCACCCTCGGCGAGCTCCGCGACCTCGCCCAACGCTGGGCCGTCGTCCGCCTGCTTGACGCGGGGCTGCACTACTCGGAGATCTCGCGGCGGACCGGCGCGAGCACGGCGACGATCACCCGGATCGCCTCGTGGCTGCACCACGGCGAAGGTGGCTACGCGATGGCCCTCGAGAAGGCCCGGGCCCGAGGGACTGTCTACCCTGAGGCACTCGCCCACCAGCCCACGGGACGACCATGAGCGAGCGGCGCATGACGCTCGCCGTCCCCAACAAGGGACGGCTGGTTGAACCCACGCTCCGCCTGCTGCACGACGCGGGCCTCGTCTTCGAGGAGCGTGATCGCAGCCTCGTGAGCAGGGTCGAGAACGTGGACCTCGACGTCCTCTTCGTCCGCACGAACGACGTCGTCGAGTTCGTTCGCGACGCCGTCGCCGACCTCGGGATCACGGGCGCCGACCTCCTCGCCGAGTCCGAGGTGGACCTGCCCGTCGTGCGTCCCCTCGGCTACGGACGCTGCCGGCTGACGGCCGCCGTCCCGAGCGAGGCCGCCCAGCAGCGCGTCGAGGACCTCGCCGGCCTCCGCGTGGCCACCTCGCATCCGCGCGCCACCCGCCGCTGGTTCGGCGACCGGTCCATCCCGGTGGAGGTGATCCCGCTCTCCGGCGCGGTGGAGGTCGCGCCGCGCCTCGGGTTGGCGGAGGCGATCGTCGACCTCGTCTCGACGGGAGCCACGCTCGCCACCAACGGGCTCCGATCCATCGGCGACATCCTCCCATCCGAGGCGATCCTCGTCGGGAACCGGGTCGCCCTCGACGCGCGCGCCGAGGACATCGACCGTCTGGACACGATGCTGGGCGCGGTGCTCGAGGGTCGCCGCCGCAAGTACGTGATGATGAACGCGTCTGTCGAGCGCCTCGGCGAGTTGGAGGCGCTCCTGCCCGGGCTGGAAAGCCCGTCGGTGATTCCCCTCGCCCACGCCGGGATGATCGCGATCCACGCCGTCGTCGGGGCCGACGACGTGTGGGCCCTCCTGCCCCGCCTCAAGAGCGCGGGCGCATCCGGAATCCTCGTCCTGCCGATCGAGAAGCTCATCGCATGAGCCCGACGCCCGCGACGATGGCGATCCCGACCCGTCCGTCCGCCTATGCCTGGGAGGCGACCGACGAGCAGGTCGCCGAGCGGTACGGCGTCCCGCTCGAGCGGATCGTTCGCTTCGACCTCAACACGTCCCCCGCCCCACCGGACGCGGCCCTGCGCGTGCTGCGCGCCGGGGACTACGGGCGGGCAATCTCCGAGTATCCGCCCTCCGACTACCGGGAGCTCGTTGCGGCGGCGGCCGAGCGCTACGGCGTGGACCCGCGCGACGTGCTCGTGGGCGCCGGCGCCGATGAGATCCTCGACCTGCTCGCCAAGGCGTTCATCGCGCCCGGCGCGAGCGCCGTGATCCCGACTCCCACCTATGCCATGTACCGCGTGCTCACCGAGCAGCGCCCGGCGCGCGCAGCCCTCGTGCCCCGGGCAGGGGCGGCGCGCGGCTACGCCCTCGATCTCGCGGCCGTCCGCACGGCGGCCCGGGATGCCGCCCTGGTCTGGCTCTGCGACCCGAACAATCCGACAGGGCTGCCGGAGCCGGATGGCGCCATCGCCGCTCTTCTCGCGGGCCTGCTTGCCGATGCGGAGGCCCAGGAACGGGTCGCCCCGGTGGTCGTCATCGACGAGGCCTATGCCGAGTTCATCGGTCGGTCGCACGTCGCGCTGCGCGACGCGTACCCGCGCCTGGTCGTGGTGCGGACGGCCTCGAAAGCCTATGCCCTCGCCGGGATGCGGGTCGGGTTCGCGATCGCACGGCCCGAGCTGATCGCGGAGGTCGCGCCGTATCGTCCGCCGGGCTCGGTCGCGATCCCCTCGGTGGCGGTCGTCACGGCCGCCCTCCGCGACCCGGACGCCCTCGCCGCGAACGTCGCCCGCGTCGCGCGCGAACGCGCCCGCCTGGCCGCCGCGTTCGCCGCGGCCGGGTTTCCCGCGAATGCGTCCGTCACGAACTTCCTGCTCGTCGAGCTCGGCGGCCCGCCGGCCGCCCGGGCCATGGCCGACGGGCTCCTCTCGCGCGGCCTAGTGCCCCGGACCTTCGGAGCCGACCACCCGCTGGCGGGGCACCTGCGCTTCACGGTCCGCGACGAGGCCGAGGACGACCGCCTGGTCGCCGCGTTCACGGAGCTCGTCCCGAAGGTTCGCGCCACCGCCGGCGCCACTCCGGATCCCGAGGAGCCCACGCCATGACGACGCCGCTCGGCAGCCTCACCGTTGATGCCCGCGAGGGGCGCCGCGTCACCGTGAGCCGGCGCACCCGCGAGACCGACGTCACGCTCACGCTCGACCTTGACGGCACCGGAACCGCCGATGTGCGCACCGGCGTGGGCTTCTACGACCACCTCCTGGGGTCGTTCGCCCAGCACGGTCTCTTCGACCTCGAGATCCGGGTCGCGGGCGACCTCGAGGTCGACGAGCACCACACGGTGGAGGACGTCGCGCTCGTCCTCGGGGGCGCGCTGGCCGAGGCGCTCGGCGATCGGGCCGGGATCGCCCGCTTCGGGGACGCGGCGGTGCCGATGGACGAGGCGCTGGCGACGGCTGTCGTCGACGTGGGCGGACGGCCCTACGCGGTCCTCGACCTCCCGTTCCGGGGCGAGCGGATCGGGGCCCTGCCGACCCAGCTCGTCGAGCACGCGCTGGAGGCATTCGCAAGGACGTCGGGGTTGACGCTCCACCTCCGGGCGTCCGGCCGCAACGACCATCACGTGGCAGAGGCGGCGTTCAAGGCGCTCGCCCGCGCGCTCCGGGTGGCCGTGACGGCCGATCCTCGACGCGCCGGGGTGGCGTCGACGAAGGGAAGCCTCGGGTGACCAGGATCGCCGTCGTCGACTACGGCGCCGGCAACCTCGTGAGCATCGATCAGGCGCTGCGGGTCGCCGGGGCCGAGGTCGTGATCGCGCGGGCCGAGGCTGGTCTCGACGGCGCCGACGGTCTCATCGTCCCTGGTGTCGGCGCCGCCGGGCCGGCGATGGACCGGCTGCGCCGGCGCGGGCTGGTCGAGCCGATCCGCCGCTGGATTGCCGCGGACCGGCCGTTCCTCGGGATCTGCCTCGGGATGCAGCTCCTGTTCGACGGGAGCGACGAGGACGGCGCCCGGACGCTCGGCGTCCTCCCGGGGCGAACAGTCCGTCTCGTCGATGCCCCGCACCTTCCGCACATCGGCTGGAATGCGGTGCGGCGCTGCAGGCCGCACCCGCTCTTCGCCGGCGTGGCCGCGGACGCGCCCTTCTACTTCGTCCACTCCTACGCAGCGTGCCCCGCCGGCCCCGGCGCCACGGACGTCGCCCTGGCCCTCACCGACCACGGGCCCGACTTCGTCAGCGCCGTCGCGCACGGCCGCCTGGCGGGCGTCCAGTTCCACCCCGAGCGCAGCGGTCGCGACGGCCTGCTCCTGCTCGCCAACTTCGCGTCCCTCGCCGGGAGGGCCGCCTGATGCTGGCCGTGCGCGTCATCCCGTGCCTCGACGTGGCCGCCGGTCGCGTCGTCAAGGGGACCCGCTTCGTGGACCTGGTCGACGAGGGCGACCCCCCGGAGCTGGCGGAACGCTACGCCCGCGAGGGAGCGGACGAGATCGTTTTCCTCGACATCTCGGCGGCACCCGAAGGAAGGGCGACGCTCCGCGACATCGTCGAGCGGACGGCGCGGCGCGCCTTCGTGCCACTCACGGTGGGCGGCGGCGTCCGCACGCCGTCGGAGATGCGGGACGTCCTCCGGGCCGGGGCCGACAAGGTCTCCCTCAACACCGCCGCGGTGGCGGACCCCGACCTCGTCCGGCGGTGCGCCCGCCGCTTCGGGTCGCAGGCCGTCGTTGTCGCGATCGACGCCCGGCGCGCCGTCACATCGCCCGGGGAGCCGGCCTCCTGGGAGGTCGTGGTGAAGGGCGGACGGGAGGCGACCGGCCTCGACGCCGTCACCTGGGCCGAGCGCGCGGTTGAGCTGGGCGCCGGCGAGCTCCTCGTCACCTCTATCGATCGCGACGGGACGCTGTCCGGCTACGACACCGCGCTCCTGCGGGCGATCGCCGATCGCGTCCCGGTGCCGGTGGTCGCTTCCGGCGGCGCCGCCGGGCCGTCGGACTTCGTGGCCGCGGTCCTCGAGGGCGGCGCCTCGGCCGTCCTCGCCGCCTCGATCTTCCACCGCCGGCGGCACTCCATCGCGGCCGTCAAGGCGGCGATGGCCGCGGCGGGCATCCCGGTCCGGCCCGTCCCGGAGGCCGCGGCATGAGCGGCCCCGGGCTCCCCTCCCCCGCGGGGGCCCTGCACGACCCCGGGGACGTCCGCTACGGCCCGGCGGGCCTCGTGCCCGTCGTGGTGCAGGATGCGGGCGACGGCCGGGTCCTCATGCTCGCCTGGGCGAACGCCGAGGCGGTCGTGGCCACCCTCGCGACGGGCGACGTCCACTTCTTCTCGCGGACGCGAGCCGAGCTGTGGCGGAAGGGCGAGACGAGCGGCAACGTCCTCCGGCTGGTGGACCTGGCCCTCGACTGCGATGGGGACGCGCTCCTCGCCCGGGTGGTCCCGGCCGGGCCGACCTGCCACCGGCGCGAGCGGAGCTGCTTCGACCGCGACGGGGCCGCCGCCGGGGAGGTAGGGCCTGGGGCGTCCACAGAAGCAGGCCCGGAGACGGCCCAGGGGTTCGCCTGGCTCGAGACCCTCTGGTCGACGATCGCCGACCGGGCGGCGCGCCGCCCGGAGGGGTCGTACACCGCCCGGCTGCTCGCCGCGGGGGTCGACGGCCCGGGGCGCAAGGTGGCCGAGGAGGCCGTGGAGGTCCTGATGGCGGCCAAGGACGACGCGGCCGTCGAGGCGACCGGGAGCGACCGGGCGGCCACGCGCGAGGCCCTCGCCGGGGAGGTCGCGGACCTCGTCTACCACGCGCTCGTGCTCCTGGCGGAGCGCAACCTCCCCCCGGCGGCGGTGCTCGGACGCCTGCGTGCCCGTCGCGGGGGCTGAGGACGGACCAACCCGGCTAGGGCAGCTCGTGATGGGCGCGGCAGCGCGCCTCGTACGTCTCGCGGCGTGGAGTCGGGGTCTCCGAGGCGAGGCCACCGACCACCACGAGCGGCTCCTCGGCCCCGGCCGGGCGCCCGTCGATGAGCCGCTGCGTGCGCGTCGCCTCCTCGCCGCAGACGGTGCAGATCGCCGAGAGGGAGCGGACGTCGTCGGCGATGGCGAGGAGTCGCGGCATCGGGCCGAAAGGGCGGCCGCGGAAGTCCGTGTTGAGCCCGCAGCAGACGACGGTCCGCCCGGCCCCCGCGAGGCGCTCGACGACGTCCACGAGGCTGTCGGGGAAGAACTGCGCCTCCTCGATCGCGATGACGTCCGCCCAGGCGTCCTTGGCGAGGGTCTCGATCTCGGACGGGTCGCCAACGGCCTTCGACTGGAAGGCGGCGCCGGACCGGCTGCGCACGACCTCGAGCTCGGTCCGGTCATCGATCGTGGGTCGGACGAGAAGGATCCGGCGCCGCGCGATCTCGGCGCGCCGCAGGAGGCGGAGCAGCTCGTCCGTCTTGCCGCTGAACATGCAGCCCGAGATGACCTGGACGTGCCCGCGCGCCGCGACCCTCATCCTCGTCCCAGCCCACGCACGAGGACCCGCTGGTCACGCTTGCCTCGCCGGACGAGGAGATACCGACCGGCGAGGAGGTCGTCGAGGCCGAACATGGTGGCGGCGTCGCGGACGGGGGCGCCGTTGACGTGGACGCCGCCCTGCTCGACGAGGCGTCGCCCGTCGGCGCGGGAGCCCGCGGCCCCCGTCGCCACGAGGATCGTGACCACGTCCAGCGGCGCGTCGTCCTCCGGCCACGGGGACGCCGGGATCTCGGCCGCCAGGTCCGCCAGGGTCTGCACATCGGCCTGCGCCGGGTCGCCCCCGAACAGGATCTCGCTGACGCGGGCGACCCGCTCGGCCGCCCCGCGCCCGTGGGTCAGCTCAGTCACGTCGCGCGCCAGGGCGCGCTGGGCGACGCGCCGCTCGGGGGCGGCGGCATGCTCCGCCTCCAGCTCCTCGATCCGGCTGCGGTCGAACAGCGTGAACCAGCGCAGGCAGACGCCCACGTCGCGATCGTCCGCGTCGACCCAGTACTGGTAGAAGCGGTAGGGCGACGTGAGCGACGCGTCGAGCCAGATCGACTCGCCGCCCTCGCTCTTGCCGAACTTGGCTCCGGACGGCGAGAGGAGAAGCGGATAGGCCAGGCCGTGGGCCGGCTCCCGGCCGCCGGCCCCCGAGCGCGCCGTGCGCCGGATCAGCTCGAGGCCGGCCGTGATGTTCCCCCACTGGTCGGCGCCGCCGCACTGCAGCTCGACCCCGTGAGAGCGCTGCAGGTGGGCGAAGTCGGCCGCCTGCAGGAGCATGTAGCTGAACTCGGTGAAGGAGAGCCCCTCCCCGATCCGGGCCTGGACTGAGTCCTTGGCGAGCATGTACGGGACCGTGAAGTGCTTGCCGACGTCGCGGAGGAAGTCGAGCAGCCTGGCTTCGCCCAGCCAGTCGAGGTTGTTGACCACCAGGGCCTGGCTGGTCCCCGGGGCGAAGTCGAGGAAGCGCGCCAGCTGGTCGCGGATCGCGTGGACGTTGGCCTGGACGGCGGATCGATCGAGGAGGGGTCGCTCGTTCGAGCGCCCCGAGGGATCCCCGATGAGCCCGGTCGCCCCGCCCACGAGCGCGACCGGCTGGCCGCCCGCGTGCTGGAGCCGCATGAGGCCGTAGACGGGAACGAGATGGCCCACGTGGAGCGACCGGAACGTGGGGTCGAAGCCGTTGTAGGCGCGGATCGGCGCGTTCGTGGCCAGGCGCGCCTCGAGGCCCTCGGTGAGGTCGTGGACGAGGCCGCGCCAGCGCAGGTCCGCCAGCAGCGTGGACAGGCCGGTCGAGCTCACGGCGTCACACCGCGCCGGCCGCACGCGTCGAAGCGGCCCGGGGGCACCGAACGGGAAACCATGATCGCTATGCTATCGTGATCGACGCCATGCAGACCAGCCTCTCGCGGCGGCAGCGCCGCCGCCGGAACGGCTCCGGCCATCGGCCATCCTCCGGCAGACGCGCCGTCGCGGGCATCGCGATCGCCATCCCCCTCTTCCTGTTCGCCTCGCTCCTCGTCGTGGGCGCCGTCGGGTTCGCGGGCGCGGTCACAGCGTTCTCGTACTACAGCCAGGGCCTCCGCGACCCCAAGGACGTCTTCGACAATCTCGACCTCGCGGAGGAGACCCGGGTCTACGACCGCACCGGGAAGGTGCTCCTGGCGGCGTTCGCCCGGGAGCGCCGCGACGTCGTCGCCTTCGACGAGATCCCCCCCGTCGTCATCGATGCGACGACCTCGATCGAGGACAAGACGTTCTGGGAGAACGCCGGCTTCGACCCGATCGGCATCGTCTCGGCGGCGCTCGACACGATCACGGGCAACGCCCGCGGGGCGTCCACCATCACCCAGCAGCTGGTCCGCAACCGGCTCCTGCCGGCCTCCGCCTTCACGACCACCTATGAGCGGAAGATCCGGGAGATCATCCAGTCGATCCGCCTGACCCAGGCCTACCCCGGCGAGGAGGGCAAGCGGAAGATCATGGCCGCCTACCTGAACGACAACTTCTACGGCAACAACGCCTACGGGATCGCGGTCGCCGCGCGCGTCTACTGGGGCGTCAGCCTCGACAAGCTCACCCTGGCCCAGGCGGCGATCCTCGCCGCGATGCCGCAGTCCCCCTCGACCTACGACCTCGTCCGCAACGCGGTCACGGAGGAGCTGCCGGACGGCACGACCCGGCTCGTCGTCCCGGCCGCCTCCCCCGTCGTGCAGCGCCGCAACCGGATCCTCGAGCTGATGAAGACGCGTTCCGTCCTGACCGTCGGCGTCTACACGACCGAGGATTACGACCGGGCGATGGCAGAGCCGGTCGTCCTGAAGCCGCCCGCCAACCGGCGGATCCTGGCCCCCCATTTCGTGCTGCAGGCGCGGAGCGAGCTCGGCAGGATCCTCTGCGGCCCCGATGCCGCGAACAACTGCCCACAGGTCGATTCTGATGGGTACACCGTCGTCACGACCCTCGACTGGCGGCTCCAGCGCATGGCGGAGAAATGGACCGAGGCCGGGTCGCGGGCGCCCAACGCGAAGGACACGGCGGCCTACCTCAAGGCGCTCGGCATCCCCTACCAGACCTGGATCAAGAACATGCGCGGAACCGGCGTCCACAACGGCGCCCTCGCCGCGATCGACTACCGGACCGGCCAGGTGTACGCCTACACCGGCAGCGCCGGCTTCTACCTCAAGGGCAACAAGCGGTTCCAGCCCCAGTTCGACGTGC
>CAZVPS010000055.1:0-11651 GCA_964629105.1 uncultured Anaerolineaceae bacterium | reverse complement strand
CGCGTTCTCAGCAGTCCTGTCAGGGGCGCTCGTCGTCCTCGGCGGCGTCCGCTTCGCGGTTGAGGGCCTCGCCGACGATCCGCTGGAGCTCGGCGTCAAGATCCTGAAGCACCGGGTTGCGGCTGGAGCTCGCCTCGCGCGCGGCGACTCGGTGCCGCCGGCCGTCGAGCTCGATCGTCCACGAGAGGAGGGTGGCGTCCTCGGGCGGTTCGGCAGGCTCGATCGCCGCCGGCAGCTCGAAGAAGCCGGCAATGCGGACGAGCTCCGCAAAGGCGGCGACCTCGGCGGGCGGCACCCGGACGAGCGGCTGCCACCCGCCGGCGTCGGTCCACTCCTCGGCCCGGCCGTCCGCGTGGAGGCGGGTCCCCCAGGTGCTCCGGGCGCGCACGAGGTACTCGACGAAGAGCGCGCCGCGCGCCGCTGCGCCGGTTTCCGCGGTCACGGCTTGAGCCGCCACTCGTTCGAGCCGGTGACCTTCCGGACGGCTTCCATGAACGTGACCATGTGCGGGGCGCGGACGGTGCCGCCCAGCGACATGATGTTGTCGTTGTTCTCCTTGATCGACCGGCCCAGCCCCGTGGCCTGGACAGAGGTGTCCTGGCCGGTTGCGGTTCCCGTCGTCCCCGGCGAGCCGCCAATCACGCCGCCCGGGTCGACCGCGTACTCGTCACGCATGCCGAGCATGTGCCCGAACTCGTGCGCGGCGACGTTCTGGCGCCCGCCGCCCGCGAAGTTGATGTCGACCCGCCGCGCGGCCGCGTCCGTGCCTCCGTCCGCGCTGCCGACCCCGGTCGTGGTCCGGATGCGCGTCGCCGCGTTCGACAGCGTGCCGCCGCCGCTGCGCGCGGCCCGCAGGAAGTCCGCGACGGCCTGGGCCCGCTGTTCGGAGACCTGCCGGTTGCGGGCGTCGCCGGCGGGCGTGCCCCCGCCGGCCGTGTCCGCGTGACCGACGATGTCGATCGAGGTGCCGGCTCCCCCGGCCGGCGTCTGGAAGCTGCTGATCATCGAGAGGAGCTGGGACTGGGCGTCGGAGTCCAGAGTCACCGATCCGCGGGCGAAGAAGACCCGCTGGTTCAACAGGTGGCTGTGGGTCACCGTCTGGCTGCTCCCGAGGTTGAGCGTCTGGTCGGTGGCGCTCCCGAGCGAGCCCGGCGCGACGTTCGCCCCGTAGTCGTTGTTGCCCTCCGGGGTCTTGTAGATGTTCGCGGTGCAGTGCGTGGGTCCGGCGGTGGCCGGGATCGTGGAAGCCCCCGCCAGCGCCGGGCCGATCATGCTGTCCTGCGTGTTGACGACGACGTTGACCCGCGCCAGCTGCGCCTCCCAGCCCGGGTGGCTGCTCTGGAACTGGAGCCCGTGCCCCGCCGTGCCCCACGCATCCTGGACGGAGGAGCGGAAGCCCGTCATCCAGGTTTCCTGCTCGCCGCCCCACTGCCAGGCGCCGATCGCCGCCGCCCGCCGGGAGCGCGGGATCCGGTTGAGGGCGTTCGCCGCGGCGTTGAGGCTCGGGTCGGCGGCGACGGCCCGGTTGCCGCTGACGCTCATGCCGTCGATGAAGTTGATGCCCACGTTCATCGTGATCGTGAGCGCCATGGCCGTCGGGTCATAGCGGGCCTGGAAGCCGCCCCGGCCGGTGCTCGGGAGGATCGTGGTTCCCGCCGCGCTGGCCGGATACGGGCCGGCCTCGCGGAAGCGCCTGAGGTCCTCCGGAACCGCGGGCGTCGACGCCGGCGCCGGCCCGACGCCCGCGACCGGGACGCCGGCGTCGGCCGGAACCCCGGCGTCGGGCCCCTGGCGCTGGACGATCTGGGCCACAGCCTGGTTGCCAGCCGTCTGCTGGAGGCGCTCGACGACCTCCTGCTGCAGGGCCCCGGAGTCGATCATGCCGGCGAGCGCCTGCCCCAGCCCGCCTCCGCCCTGGAAGGCCGACCCGGGCGTGGCGCCACCCCGGCCGGCGGAGGAGCGCCCGCCGCCCGAGCCACCTTTTGCCGACCCCCTGGGGTCGGAACGTCTCGCGGACGCGGCGCGGTTGGTCCCACCCATGGCGGCACGCTACCACGCCACGGCGTCGATTCCCACCCCCCGGGCGCGCAGGCCACGTGGTGGTCGCGAGGGCCGGTGCCGAGGTGAACCGCCCTGGGCTACGCACGTGGAGACTCGGACGGTTACGGCAGGTTGCGGACCTGGGAGACGCTGGTCGTGGCCATCCCGTCGATGGCGTCGTCCTGGATGGTCACCGTGTCGGCCGTGAACTTCGGGCCGAACATGCACGTGAGCCCGCTGTAGCCGTAGGAGTTGAGGGACGCGACCCGCCCCTCGATCGTGCCCGGGTCTGTCGTGTCGGCAAGCCACGGGCCGCCGGACGAGCCGCCGGTCATGTTGCAGGCCATGCCCCAGGTGTTCGCGCCGTAGGGGTCGTCGACGAGCGTGCCCTTGCAGTACGTCAGGTCCGTGCCCTTGTACCTGCCGGCCGCCGGGTAGCCGAAGGCCCACAGGGTGTCGGCCAGGGCGACGCCGCCGACCTTGAGACCGTAGCCGTGCGTCGTGGTGTCGAGCTCCAGCGTCCCCACCGGGTCCCTGCCGCCCAGCCCGACCCGCGCGAACGCGAAGTCGACCGCGACGGCCTGGTCGTTGAAGCCGCCCGCCGTGACGAACTGCTGGTGCGCCGCCAGGCGCGTCGCCGTCCAGCACCCGTAGAAGGCGCTGGCGCAGTCGTACGTCGGCGCGTCGTCGAAGCGCGGGATGTACATCCAGTTCGTCGCCCAGCCGTCGACGGCGTCGAAGACGCAGTGGCCGGCGCTCAGGACCGTGGAGTAGCCGTTGCCCTCGGACGAGTCGTCGACGACGGACCCGGAGCAGATGTAGTCGAGGCCGCCCATGGTGAACAGGATCCGGCCCGACTGGGTCTCGATGATCCCGTTGCCCGTCCAGGACGCGCCCTTCACCGCGCCCGAGCCGCCACCGCCCGGCTTCGCTTTCGGGACGAGCTGGCCGGAAGAGCTTCTCTCGAAGTCGCGGGGGATAGCGAGGGCGATCCGTTCGGCGGTCCAGTAGGCCAGGATGCGGGCCCGCTCCGACGGCGGCGTGGGCCCCGGGCTCTGCGCGCCCGCGGCGGCGGGCAGGGCGAGCGCGAGCAGGAGCGCCGTGAGCAGAACGGCGAGACGGGGACGCATGGAGCACCTCCGAGCAGGCGGGGCCGATGGCCGCGCGATCCCTGCATGGAACACGACCTGCGGCCGGAACGCAAGCCCGTCGCCCGGCGACACGCGGCTGGTCTGGCGTCTTGACACTCCCCGCCCCGCGACTACGCTCTGACAACCGCGGACCGAGCGTGTCCCAGCGGATGCCCCGCGGCTGGAGGGGGCGCCATGCCCAAGTACCTGTTCACCGGCTGCTACACCGCGGAGGGCGCCCGGGGCGTCCTTGCGGAGGGTGGCAGCGGCCGACGCGCCGCGACCGAGCAGCTCGTCGCGTCGCTCGGCGGGACCATCGAGGCGTACTACTTCGCCTTCGGGAGCGACGACTTCTTCCTCATCGCCGACCTGCCCGGCAACGCCGCGGCCGCCGCCGCGGCGCTGACCGCGGGCGCGTCCGGCGCCCTCCACGCCCGGACGGTGGTGCTCCTCACGCCCGAGGAGCTCGACGCCGCGACGAAGCTCTCGCCGCGCTACCGGGCGCCGGGGGCCTGACAGGAAGTCGAACCAGGCCGGATGCCCGTCCGGGCGTCCGGCCTGTCGCGCTCCGGGGCCCGCCCTCGGGTCGCGCCCTGGGGCCGGGTTTCAGGCGAGGGCCTTCCTCACCGCCGCGAGGCGCTCCGCGTAGTAGTAGGCGCAGCCCGCCTTCACGAAGTCCGGCTCGACCTTGAGCAGCGCGAGCGCCTTCTTCACGGCGACGGGGGTGGCTCCCAGCTCCCTGGCGAGGGCCCCCGCCGAGAGGCCTTCCTTGCCGGTGGCGTCCTTGACCATGGGATCCTCCTGTGGCGTAGGCGAACACTATCGCGGCGGCCGCCCGCTGCGCGACCCAGCCGGCGCGGCATCGGGTCGAGACGGCATCCCCTCCGACCGCCTCGCGACCAGGCCTGCATGGCTCGGCTCGGTCCGCACGGGTGGCCGCAAGCCCCCCCGGGGAGGTCAGGGCGGCGGACGGGACCCGCCGCGCCGTCAGCGGTTCAGCGCCGTCAGGCGCCGGGGGCCTCCCGACGCAGCCCGGCGAAACGCCCGAAGTCGGCGTCGTAGGAGACCAGCACGCCGTCATGCTCCAGGGCAAGCGCCGCCAGGTGAGCGTCGCCCACGAGGTTGGCAGCCGTCCCGGCCTCGGCGAGCAGTCCCGCCAGCAGGTCGACGTGACGAGGCGTCGGCTCGACCACGATCGCCGGCGGCTGCGCGAGCCAGGCGCGGACGACCTCCGTCGCCTCGCTGACGGTCAGCGGCCGGGGGAACACGGCCGGGTGCGTCGCCAGGCGCAGGAAGGCGAGCAGGACGGTCCAGGCGAACCCGATCGGCTCTCGCCCGGCCAGCGCTTCGTCGAGCCAGGAACGGGCCCGCGCGTGGTGCGGCGCGGCCTCGTTGACGGCGTACAGGAGGACGTTCGCGTCGACGATGCGCACGGCGTCGGGGCCTACCGGCGGGCCGCAAGCTTGCGGAGCAGCGCCTCGTCCTCGAGCTCGGCGGCGAGGCGGATGGCCTTCTCAAGCGGCGCCACCGGGGCCCCCATGTCGAACGTCGGCGTCCGGAATGCGCGGCGGCGTCCCGGTCGTGCTTCCCCGGCCCTGATCGCCTCGTTCACGGCCTGCTTGAAGCTCAGGCCACGCTCTCGCATGAGGCGTCGGACGACGGCGTCCGTATCCGGCTCAAGGGTGATCGTAGTGCGCATGGCATGCATCATAGCATCATCAGGTTGATGCGCCGATGCGCCGATGCGCCGATGCGCCGATGCGCCGATCTCGCGCCACGCGACCGCGCCGCCGGGCCGATCTCGGCCGCCAGCGTCGCCCGCGCTCGTCAGCCTCGCAAAGGGCCGATCGGACGCGCGGGCCGGGGACGCGGCCGCCGTCGGGGTTGACACGCACAGCAGGCCGCCCGCTCAGATTCCGACTCGTCACGCTCACGCATCACGGCCAACTCCCGGTTCGCCGGGAAGCCTGAGGTCGCGAGGCGCGATTTCCAGCAGCTCTCCTGCTTGAACCACGCCAGGCATCGCACCACCCGATGCCGGGCGCCCCTGAACGGCCGCCCATGCGGGGGTCGGCCCGCTTGGTGCCCCGTGATGCGGCCAGGGGCATCGAATGCCAGGGTCTCGTTTCGCGCAGACCCCGACGCAGAGCCCGCGGCCCGCCCCGTCAGGCGCCCGGCTTGGCCAGGAGTGCCTCCACGTCGTGGTCGGCAAAGTAGCGGCGCCACGGCCCGGTGCCCGGGATGAACGCCTGCATGACGGCGCGTTCCGCCTGGACGACGTGCATCAGGTCGTGCGCCGCCCATTCGTTGAGCAGCTCGCGGAGGGTGACCGGGCCGAGCTCGGCGTGCCGAGCCGTGCGATCGAGGTCCGCCTCGGTCACCATGGCGAGAAGGGTCAGGCTCTCGGCGCGCAGCACGGCGTGGCGTCCTGCCAGGATCGTCGGGTCCGTGGCGGTGGTGATCGGCGTCGACTCCCGGTCGGGATCGAAGCGTTCGAACGCGGGTTGACCGGCCAGGAGCGAGCGGACGCGGGCGGCGAAGACGACCGCCTCGGTGTCCGCGGCGTGGCCCAGGCACTGGAGGGCGGACCACTCGCCCGGGGCGGGCGGGCGCAGGAGGAGCTCCCGGTCGAGACCCGTGGCGATCGCGTGCCAGCGGGCGCCGTCGACGCGGAGGATGGCGATCGTGCGGGTGATGAGGTCCACGGCGGCCGGATCGTACCACTCCGTCACCCACCGATCGTCCCGGCGGTCCGACTGCTCGACGAGGTCAGGCCTCCAGCTTCCCGCGCGCGACGAGCACGCTCGCCGGCGGATGGGCGACCAGCGCCGCGCTCGTGCTCCCGAGGAAGAACTGCTCGATCCCCGACAGCCCTCGGGAACCCACGACCACGAGATCGGCGACGCGCTCGCTGGCCGCGACCGTCAGCTGGTCACGGGGAGAACCGTGGATGGCGCGAGGCTCTGCGACCAGGCCTCGCTCGCTCAACCGCCGGGCCGCGTCTGCGGCGACCGCCTCGGCCGCCGCGCGGGCCTCGCGGAGGTCCTCCTGGTGGGCCGCGCGCACCTGATCGATCATCGTCGGCGCGATCCCGGACGCCAGGGGGGCGGCGACGTCGTAGGCCGTGCAGACGGTGACGCTGACGGCTTCCCTGAACGGAAGGCCCGAGACCAGCTCGAGCGCCAGGTCGGCGTCGGGCGAGGCATCGTAGCCGAGCACGATCCGTCGGATCGGGTCCGCCGTCCGGGCCACGAGCACAGAGGTCGGCGCATAGCGCGCCACCTTACCCGACACACTGCCGACGACCTGACGCCGCAACTCGCCCCGTCCGCGTGTCCCGACGATGATGAGGTCGGGGAGCCCGGTCCTGGCATGCAGCACGATCGTCTCTGCGGGGTGACCGCCGAGGACCGTTGTTCCGGCTCGGAGTCCCGCCGCCGCGAGCCGATCACCTGCCGCCTGGACGGTCGCCTCGGCGGCGGCGCGATGGGCAGAGTCGATGATCGAGATCGGGCCGTGGTCCTCGCGGCCGGGTCCCGGCCAGCGCGTGACTCGCGGGACGACCGAGAGCACCTCGACCTCCTCGACCCCGCCCGGCTCGAAGCTGGCGATCAGCAGCTCCAGGGCATCCTCGGCCCCGGTGGAGCCGTCGGTCGCGAAGAGCACACGCAGTCCGGTCATCGTCGTCCGCCGTTCGACGGTGATGCGCCGCCGTGAGCCACGACGAGCGTGGAGCAGCGTGCGGCCTTGCTGACGGCGCGCGAGACGCTCCCGAGGAGGAGGCCGCGGAAGCCGCCGATGCCCCGTGCGCCCGTGACGATGAGGTCGCTCTCGAGCTCCCTCGCTGCGGCCAGGATCTCCCGCTTGGCGTCACCCTGCCGGATGACCGGCGTCCCGGTGCGACCGCCTGCCTCGAGCGCGGCGACCGTGTCGCCGATGATCTCGGCTGCCCGGGTCCGCTCGAACGTGACGAGATCCGGCATCTCGATCGGCCCGTTGCTCGTGTAGCCGGTCGGCCAGCTGTCGACCGCGACCAGGACGTCGATCCGAGCTTCGACCGGGAGTGGGAAGCGCGCGAGGAAGCGGGCTGCGGCAAGGCTGTGCGGCGAGCCGTCCGTGGCGAAGAGCACGCGCCTCGGAGCTCGCACGGGCTCGCGCGCCACGAGCACCGAGGTCGGCATCGAGTGGAGCAGCGCCTGGGAGACGCTCCCGAGGAGGATCGACTCGAGCCTGCCGTGACCGTGGGGACCGACGACGACCAGGTCCGCAGCAGTCGTTGCGATGAACTCGATCAGCCCCGGGATCGGATGTCCCTCGAGGACGACGGCACGGACGGCGCAGCCTGCCGAGGCGAGCATCGCGGCGCCCTCCTCGACTGCTCGTCGGGCCTCGCTCTGGACATGCATCCATGCCTCGCCCATGAGGGCTTCGGTCACCTGGGTGTGCATGTAGCCCCATGCGCCGAGGACCACCGGGCGTTCGGCGACCGAGGCCACGACGACGTCATCGGCCTCAGTCAGCGGTAGCTGCGCCGTCCAGCCGGCCGCGAGCGCGGACTGCGGCGAACCATCGACCGCGACGACGATCTTCATTGCGGAACCTCCTCGGCTACCCTCGTCGTCTGCGAAGGGCACGCTTCGGTGAGGTGCGGCTTCTGCGTGGCGGGAGCAGGCGGCGTGGTCGGCAGGTGATCGTGCTGGGCGGCCATGGTCTGAAGCGATTCGCTCAGCTGGGTTCCTCGCGGCGGACCGTCCCTACACGGTCAATCGCGCGATCGAAGGACGCGATGACACCGATCCCGGTTCGTTCCGCGCTGGCGACGAGGTAGGCGTCTGCGAAGTCGAGCCGGTGGACCTCGTAGACCTCGACGGCCCGCTGGAGCAGATCGGCGTCGAGCACGCGGACGGCGGGAAAGGCCAGCACAGCCCGGAGCGTCGTCGCCACCTGCGCCCGAGGCGACTCGTAGAACGACTCGAGGACGTAGGCCACCTCGGCGAGGATGAGATCCGGTAGCAGCAGCTCGTCGGCGGCCCCAAGGTAGCGAGTCGCTCGCGCGGCCAGGTCCGGCGGATCGCCCGTGAGGTGCCGGACCAGGATGTTGATGTCGACGAACGCGCTCACCGTCGCTCGGCGGCCTGAGCCCGCCGCGTCTGCCGCAGGACCTCCGCCCAGGGCGTGCCCCGTTTCGCCGCGGGCACGCTCACCGATCCCGTCAGGGCCAGGAGATCCGGGGTTCGCGCGAGCACGGCATGATCGCCCTCCACGCGGAACACGAGTCGATCCCCTTCTTCGAGCGACAGCGCCTCGCGAACGGCACGCGGCACCGTGAGCTGGCCCTTGGAGCTGAGCCGCGCCGAGACTTCCATGATCCTGCTCCTTACAACTTCAACGATGTAAGGATACCATGGGCGGAACCATGGTCCCGCCGTGGTTGGCAGAGAGGGGCGCGTTGAGCGAACCGATGGCGGCAAAGTCGAACCCGGAGAGCTCCTTGACGCCTCGGCGGTGGCGTGGACCGCGGGCGGGCCGATCAACCCTTTGTCCGGCCTGGTTCGGGCGTACATGGCCTGCGGCGGCTCATCACGGTCTGCTACTGTCAGTCGAGGTCGCCAGTGAGCCAGGTCGAGCAGGCACAAGCGACGTCATGATCTCCGCTACGTTGCGATCCGCGTTCAGGACTGGGCATCCGCATGCGCCCCGCGGAGCACCCAGGTCCCACCCCATGCGTCCCGCCCCCGCCGCCGACCTGCGCAACTCGCGAGCATCCCGCAGACCCTGCGCCGCCACGACCATGGCCGGAGAGCCGAACAGAGGTTCCACGCCGGAAGCAGTGAGGACACCCCTATGCCTGGAGTGCACGCGCATCGTTCCGCGCCGCGGTTCCTGGTCATCGCCCTCCTGGCGTTCTCGCTCGTCGTGCCGGGTCCGGTCGCTGCCTGGGGTTCCATCGCCGGGGCGGCGACCCACCAGTTCATCCTCGACCAGGCCTACGCGCTGCTGAAGGCGGATCCCGCGTTCGATCCGGCCGTCTTCCCGACACTTGCCCAGGTCCAGGCGCACGAGGGAGTCAACTGGTTGGGGACGGACGCCTGGTTCGACCTCATGGTGGGGAACGGGCCGGACAGCGAAGGCTCCACCTCGTATTCGAAGCACTACTACAACCCGACGACGAAGGAGGGGAACGGCCCCACGGCGGCGGCCGGCCAGTATGTCGACCTGGCGAACGGGATGGCGCAGGCCAACAAGGATGCCGCCGCCAAGGGCGCGGCCTGGGGAGCGCATTTCCTGGCCGACATGTACGTGCCGTTCCACGTGGTCGGCGCCTATCGCGATACGGTCCAGGCCGCGTACACCCGGCAGGGTGGGTCAGGGGCGTCGACGATCACCCTGCCAGCGGACATGACCGGGCCGGTAGAGCTCTGCTACGGATGTGCCTTCAAGGACTGGAGCTTCCTCGGCGCGGACAACTTCAAGACCGAGGTGGAGCGATACCTGGGCATAGCCACTCCAGTCACCACCGGGGCGACCGGCAATGAGCATCTCGACTGGTTCGATCCCTGGTATTTCAACGGGAACTGGCCGGCCTCGGTGAAAGGCTCCAGCCACGTCGTGTGGGAGGGCGCGCTGGCCCATCCGGCGGCGGGCGCCATCACCGGGTATGACCCGCGCTGGAAGAACGCCGCGCCGACCTTCAGCAGCCCGGCGACCGCCCAGCAGGCGCAGGTCGAGGCGCTGGCCATCGCAGCGGCCACTGAGACGCGCCTCAATCTCGTCGCCCGGATGGCCGACGACGACACGGCCATCAACCACGCCATCCAGTCCGCGTACACGGTCTGGCGCGCCTCCATCTCGGCCCTTCGCCCGGACCTGGCGGTGGAGCTGGACCCGTCCGAGCCCGGCACGTACAAGGTCACGGCGATCGTGAGCAATGTCGCGCCCGAGGCGGCGAAGAACGTCCGGCTGCGGCTGAAGGTGACGGGAGGGGAGATCAGCGAGGGCAACCCCGAGCAGCAGATCGCCTCACCGGACGGTGTCGTCAAGACCGACAGGAGCATTCAATGGGTCGTCAAGACCGACAAGCCATCCGAGTGCTCGCTGACGCTGGAGGTCATCGGCTCCTACGCGCAGACGCCGGATCTCCAGTACGCCAGGATCCAGAAGCCCCTGGGCCAACCCGAAGGTTCGCTCGACGTGATCTTCTGCATCGACGTCACCGCGAGCATGAGCGATGACATCGACAGCGTGAAGGCGGCTGCCTCCAGCATCGTCGCCAGCATCGCCGCCAAGGACCCCGGGTTCCGTGTCGCCCTGATCGCATACCGCGACTGGGACGATACCGAGGGCTTCGCGATGTTCCATGACTTCGCCTTCTCGTCGGATCGCGCCACCATCGTCGGCAACATCAACGGCCTCTCGGTGGGGGGCGGGGACGACATCCCGGAGGCGGTCTTCGAGGTGCTCATGCGGGCCATCGATTCGAGATCGGTCGGAGGCTGGCGCCCGAACGTCAACAAGGTGGTCATCCTGATGGGCGACGCTCCTCCGCACGATCCGAGCCGCGAGGGATACACGTCGGCGATCGTCGCCAAGGCGGCGGAAGATGCCGATCCCGTGGTGATCCAGGCGGTCGTGGTTGGCAACGAGGGTGACTTCGATCCCGAGGCGGTCGCGTCGTTCCAGGTGCTCGCCGACCTGACCAAGGGACAGCTGTTCAAGGCCGAGGATGCCGGCCAGGTCGTCGAAGCCCTCGAGGAGAGCATCGCGGTCATCGTCCCCGCACCAACGGGCGTCGACATGCGGTGGCTGCTGGCCGGCGCGGCCGCGCTGCTGCTGCTGCTCGTCGGCGCGGCGGTCGTGATGCGTTCGTCGCGACGCACCAGGGGCATGGTGGCGGCGCCCGGTGCCGCCGTCGCGGGGCAGGCGTGGTCGCAGGTGCAGCCCGGCTCCTTCTCCGTCGCTGCGCCGGCCCCCTGTGCCGAGCTGATCTTCCCCGGCGCCGGCGACCCGGCGGAGGTCCGGCGCTACCCCCTCGGACCGAACCAGCGGCTGGGCCAGGCGCCCGACAACACCATCGTTCTGAACGATCCCGCGGTCGCGGGCTACCACGCCCAGATATACGCCCACGGCACGGCCTATGCCATTGTCGACCTCGGCAGCGCGACCGGCACGTGGGTGAACGGGGCACGCATCGGCCAGCCGGCGTGGTTGCACAGCGGCGACGTGGTCATGGTCGGGCCCTACCGCTTCACGTTCCGTTCCTGAGGGTCCTCACCGCGAGGCGACGACGCCGCCGGCGGCGATGCCGCCGGGGCTCCTCACCCGCGCCGCGTCACGTGGCCATCCCATGGCCCGTCCCGCGTTCAGTCGTTGAACCGCATCGACACAGAGGCGGCCGGCGAGCCGCTCACGCTGGCGGTGATCACGGCCACGGGATACGGCTACGTCCGCGAGGATGGTGTCGCCGTCATTCCGATCGGAGCG
>CAZVPS010000054.1:0-11692 GCA_964629105.1 uncultured Anaerolineaceae bacterium | reverse complement strand
CGTGGCGTCGCGCAGCGCCCCGTCCGCGCCGGATCCGGCCTGCGACGCGGCGCCCTGCAGCGCCGCCAGCGACTGGCCCAGGCGGGCCAGCTCGTCGCTCGTCCTGTCGCCGAGCTCGTCGGCCAGGCGGTCCAGGTCGCCCTGCGCCTTCTCGGGGTCACCGCCGGGATTGGCCTTCGCGTCGCCGGTGGCCGCGCGCGATAGCCCGCGGCTCAGCGACGCGAGTGCGGCCGCGCGCTCCTCGTTCGACGGGTCCAGCTGCTCGCGGACCGACGCCTCGACGCCGCCGAGGCGGGCGAGGTTCCTGTCCAGCGCGCCCGGGTCGTCGCGCAGGCCCTTCGCGAGGTCGCGCAGGTCCCGGGCGAGCCGCGATCGCGGGTCCTCGGCGGTGCGGCCCTGCCTCTCCAGCTGCTCGGCGAGGCGGTCGATCCGCTCGGCGGTCTGGGTGGCCTCTTCGCGGATCGCGCGGTCCCGGGCGATCCGCTGGTCCATCGGGTTGGCTGCGAGGACGAGGGGGACCAGGAGAAGGGCCGCGAAGACGGTGATCAGCGCGGGGCGCCGGGCGACGCGCGGTCGGAACGTGCCGGGTGGCAGCACTGCGAGCACGTCGAGCGCATCGCGTCGCTGCCGGGCGACGAATCCCGCGTGGGCGGCCGCATCGGGATCGCCCGCGCCGGCTGGCTCCGCGGCGAACGCGAGCGCGCTTCCCAGGCGGTCCGCGAGGCCGGCCTCCGCGTCCACCGCCAGCGCTGTCTCCCCCAGCGATGGGCGTGCCCGGACGATGACGACCAGCAGCGCGACGAGCACGACGGCCGGGATTGCGGCGGCGACTGCCGCCGCGGCCTCGAGCGGGACCAGCCGCGCAATGGCGAGCAGGACCACCTCGGCCACGAGCGCCGTGGCCAGCGCCCGCCAGGCCCGGCGCACGGCGCGCCGAAGCCACAGCCGGTTGCGCTGGCGGCGCAGGCCGGCGCGGATGGCGCGCAGCTCGGCGTCGGCGGGGACGGGGTCGGGCGGGGTCAGCAGTCGCCGGGGAGGGCGATCCGCCGAGGTCCGGGCAATCGGGTTCCTCATGACGCCACCTCCCCGCGGGAGCGCCGACGGAAGAACCGCCAGCGGCGCGTGGGGCTGACCAGCTGGACCGACGACAGGACCAGGACGAGGGAGGCCACGAGCCACGCTGCTGCGGTTCGCGGCCAGAACGTGTCGCGGGTCGAGGCGTCCGCGAGGGCCTCGTTCGGGGCGACCAGCACGCCGACGCCCGTGCCGAAGTTCTCTCCGCTTTCCGGCCCGACGACGCCCCCGCCGAAGTCGACGCCCGGCTTCACCGGAAACGGCTCGATGCCCGGCTGGGTCGTCACGTTTCCGGGGAGCCTGCCGGTGACGCCCGCGATGACCTGGCAGGTCGTGGAGTAGGGGTTCACGTCGACGCCGCAGATGACGTCGATCGCTGCGACGACCGGGTTGAGCCAGAGCAGCGCCTCCGGCGGCCGGGCGATCGTCGGCTGCTCCGTGGCCGCGGGTGCGCCGCTCGAGTCAATGCCGCTGCCGTTGGCCGGGGCGTCGAGGCGCATCACCTGCGGGGCCTGCTGCGACGTCATCTGGTTCCAGAAGAACCAGGTGAAGGCGGTTCCCACCGTCAGGGCCAGGACGGCCAGGTAGGTCAGGAAGGTCGCCGACTGAGTCCGCCGGGTGATGCTGGAGAAGAAGATGCCCAGGGAACCGAAGCCGACCGCGGTCACGAGGAGCACCACGTAGCCGCGGAGGATGTCCTCCGGGGCTACGCCGCCGAAGACGAAGACGACCGCGGTGAGGGGGATCGAGGCGAGGATGAGGACGACGACGAACGCGAGCGACGAGGCGAGCTTCCCGAGGACGATCCCGAGGGTGCTCACGGGGGTCGCCGTCAGCAGGTCGAGCGTCTGCTTCTCGCGTTCCAGGCTGATCGCGCCGGTCGTCGCCGCCGGGGCGAGGAAGACGACGAGCAGGACCTGCAGGAAGAGGAGTGTCGTGAAGACGGCCTGGCCGACCTGGCCAGCCAGGTAGGGGTTGCCGCCGCCGAACGCCATCTGCGACGCGGCCGCCTGTTGCTGGAGCAGGTAGATCATCACGGTGAAGCCGGCCAGGAGGGCGAGGTAGAAGGTCAGGGCGATGAAGGATCGGGGGCCGCGCATCCGACCCCGGAGCTCCTTGGTGCCGACGGCGGCGATGCCCGTCCCGATGGCGGCGATGCCGGTCCCGATGGCGGCGAGTCGCGCGCGCATCACGCCACCTCCGCCCGGGGATTCCCGGTCACCTGCAGGAAGAGCTCTTCGAGGTCGCTCGCGGCGCGCGCGAACGAGACGATCCGGATCCCCGCCGCCACCGCCCCGGCGAGGAGGCGCGCGGCGCCATCATCATCGCCGGTGAACCCGATCTCGACGACGTCGTCGCCCACGACCTCGGTGGCGACGACGGACGCGTCGGCGGCGAGGTGGTCACGGGCGGCGACCACCGCTGCCCAGTCGCCGAGGACCCGCACCCGCAGGACCGCGCCGATGCGCAGCCTCGCCTCGATCTCGGTGAGGCTCCCCTGGGCCAGGACCAGGCCGCGGTCGATGATCGCGAGGCTGGTGCAGAGCTCCTCCAGCTCGGGCAGGATGTGGCTGCTGATGAGGATCGTCTTGCCCAGCGACCGCAGCTCGCGCAGCAGCTCGCGCAGCTCCACGCGGGCCCGTGGGTCAAGGCCGGAGGCGGGCTCGTCCAGGATCAGGACGGCGGGGTCGTGGACGAGCGCGTGGGCGAGGCAGAGGCGCTGTTGCATGCCCCGCGAGAGCGTGGCCACGTAGGCATCCCGCTTGGGGCCCAGGTCGACGAGCTCCAGGAGGTCGCCGATCATCCGGCGGCGGCGGTCCGCCGGCAGCCCGTGGCAGCGCCCGAAGAAGTCGAGGTACTCCCAGACCTTCATGTCGTCGTAGACGCCGAAGCTGTCCGGCATGTACCCGACGACGCGCCGTACCCCATCCGGGTTCCTCCGGATCGACGCGCCGGCCACCTCGGCGTCGCCGGCCGTCGGGACCAGGAGCGTGGCGAGGATCCGCAGCGTGGTCGTCTTGCCCGCGCCGTTCGGCCCGACCAGGCCGAAGATCTCCCCGGCCTCGATCTCGAGGTCGAGGCCGCCGAGGGCGAGCGTGCCGTTGTAGCGCTTGACGAGCCCGCGGGCCGTGACGATGGCGGTCACTCCATCGTCCCTTCGAGCTGGACGATGAGCTGGAGGCTGACGGCGTCCTGGCGATCGTTCGAGAGCCGGACCAGGATCGTTCCCGACGCCGGATCGACGAAGCGGCCGGGCCCGCGGATCTCCAGGACGTTCCCGGGCCTCAGGTCCAGGACCTCCCGCCACGCTCCGGCATCACGATCGAAGAGCTCGAGGCGGGGCAGTTTCGCGGCGTCGGGCGGGATCGCCGGCTTGACGGGCTCGTCGGGAGCGCCGGTCCCGGAGGCGCCGGAGGGGGCCGGGGTGGCCGCAGGCTCGCTGGTCGGGGGCGCCGGCTCCACGCCGCCTCCTGGATTCGCCCCTCCACCGGCGATGGGTCCCGTCACGCCCATGTTGACGCCGAGGGCCAGGCGCGTCGGCACGAGACGACCGGAGACCGGGATGGGCCGGTAGGCGAGCGTCACGGACCCGCCGCCGATCATGAGGTTGAAGGGGTCCTTGTTGAAGAACTGCGCCTTCACCTCGACCAGCGACGACCGCATGAGGTCCGGGGCGAACGTCACGGGTCCCGACGCGGCCAGGCCGAGCGGGAGGTAGTAGAGCGTCTCCCCGGCGGTGCGGGGCTCCTGGCCGGCGACCGTCACCGCGAAGAGGCCCGGCCGGCCCCACGCCAGGAGGACCGGGCCGTCCGACGGCAAGGTCCCGTTCGAGCCGAAGAAGGGGTCGTAGGTCAGGGCGTCGACGAGCTGGCGCCGAACCTGGTCCCGGAGGAAGTCGCCGGCGGGGCGCCCGTCGGAGGAGAACTGCTGCTGGCCGAAGATCCGCTCCGAGAGGGCGCGTCCGAAGGCGTCCGGCTGGGCCCGCAGGTCCACCGTCGCGCTGGCGCCCGGTGCCAGGTCCGGCAGCACGACGACTGCCGTTCCCAGGACGACGGCGGGCTTCGCGAGGGGCAGGGCGGACGCGTTCCGGATGGTCCCGAGGACCCGATCGCCCTCGAGGCGGAGGGCGGCCTCGATCCGGGGGGCGACGACGGGTGCCTCGGCGCGAACCGCGCGGAGGGTCCCGTAGCCGACGGCGAGCTGGCGCAGGCGGGCCGGGTCGCCCTGGACGACATCCAGGCCCTGGCCGCCGGAGGCGCTGCTCGGGCCGAACCCCTCGCCGCTGTACGGCGCAGAGAGGAGCGCGCCGCCCGGGACGCCCACCTCGTAGCTCCCCCGCGTCGGCGAGAAGATCCCCAGGTAGACCTGCGCCTGGGCCGCGTCCGTGCCCGGGGCGGCCCGCACCAGCGCGATCTGGTTGACGATGACGTCCGTGCCCCGCAGGACGAAGCCGATGGCGAACGCGGCGACCGTGAAGCCGACGACGAGGACGGGCATCGTGACCCAGGCCCACTCGCGGCGGTCGAGGCGGCGCAGGACGAGGTAGTTCACGGGGCCAATGAGGAGGATGTAGCCCAGCAGGAGGAGCAGGAGGCCCTCGATCGACGGGAGCGCCAGCGCCGGCAGGGTGCCGAGGAGCGAGACGAGGATCCCGTCGTCACCGACGATGAGGGGCGTGCGGGCGGTGCCCCGCGCCGGGACGAGCGATGCCCACAGGACGTCGACCGACGTGCTCTCGGCAAGCCACGGCGTGGACGGATCGAAGCCGGCGAGCGTGACCGCCCCACTGCCGAAGGGTCGATCTCCGACGATCGCTCGATCGCCGCTGCCGGCTAGGGCGCGCGCCCCGGCGGCCGGGGATCCCGCGAGAGCGGGCAGCGCTTCCGCGCCGCGGGGCAGGGTGCCCCCGAGGAGGCCGCGGACGGCCTCGGGATCCACGTCGATCGTCACCGTGGGGCGGAATGGGAGCAGCTCGTCGGGGAAGCCCCCGAGCAGGCCGAGGCCGCCGCTCCCGCCCACGATCGTCAGGCGGCCGCCTCCCGCGAGCCACGTGCGGAGTGCCGCCAGCTGCTCGGCGGAGAGCCGGCCCGCGTCCACGTCCTGCCAGACCAGGCGGTCGAGGGCGGACCATGCCTCGGGGCGCTCCGGCAGGTCCGCTACCGTCAGCTGCACCACGGCGGGCTGGGGGCCGGCCGGGTCGCGCAGCCGCCCCAGGGCGGCGACGAGCGGTCCCGGTCGTTCGGCGACGACGCCGATCACGAGCTGGCCGGGGTCGTGGAGGGCGAAGGCGACGGCCCGGCTGGTCACCACCGTCTCGTTGGCGACGAGGGCGACCTTGAGCGAGCTGCCGAACGCCGGCGCCTGGGCGTGCAGGGTGTAGGCCTTGCGGGACGTCGTGGGGAGGTCCACCGGGAGGGCGAAGCGTGTTCGTCCCTGGGTGCCGCCAACGAGGCGAAGCTCGCCGGCAAACGCCGGGCCGTCGTTGGCGAGGTCGACACGGATGGCCATCCAGGAGCCGGTCCGGGCGTGGCCCTGGACCAGGGCGCGGGCCTCCATCGTCAGGCCGGCGGGCGTCGCCGGGATCGGGGTGGGGCTGGCCGCCCGGGCGACCCAGGGGACGGCGGCCAGGACGACGAGGACGGCCGCGAACGGCATCGCGATACGCCGGACGCGGAAGCTCGGGGCGTGGTGCACGGCACCCCCCTCTTGACCCGCCCTGCGGGCGGCCTGTGTTCCAGACGCCGGACCCACCCGGGAAGTTGCGTCCTCCCGGCGGGTCGCCGGCCTCGGCGCGGTACACTCTGCGCCATCCCGCCGCGCACCGCGCGGCGCAGGCCCGCCGGACCACCGTCCCGGTGCCCCTGGAGGTCGCGTGCCCGAGATCCGCGCGTTCCGTGCGCTGCGCTACAACCCCGAGACGCTGCCCGACCTCGCGCGGGTGGTCGCGCCGCCCTACGACGTCATCTCGCCCGCGCGGCGGATCCAGCTCGCGGCCCGGGACCCGCACAACGTCGTCGCGATCGACCTGCCCGTCGATGCCGGCGCGGCGGATCCGGACGAGAAGTACCGGCAGGCGGCACGCACGTTCGCGGGGTGGCGTTCGGACGGGACGCTGCGCAAGGACCGCCAGCCGTCGCTCTACGCCTACGAGCAGGAGTACACGGTCCCCGGCACGTCGCTCCGCCGGGTCCAGCGGGGCTTCTTCGGGCGCCTCCGCCTGGAGGCCTTCGGGCCGGACGGAGGGGTCCTCCCGCACGAGCGGACGCTGGCCGGCCCCAAGGAGGACCGCTACAAGCTCATGCGCGCGACTGGCGCCAACTTCTCGGCCGTGATGGTCCTCTACGACGACGCCACGGGCGTCGCGCCTCGCCTGCTCGCCCAGGCGACCGAGACGCCGGCCGTTGCCGACGTGACCGACGACGATGGCGTACGGCACCGCCTCTGGCTGGTCCCCGACGACGGGCCGACGGCTTCCCTCGTCGCCGGGCTGTGCGACGCGGCCGGGCGCGAGCCGGTGACGATCGCGGACGGCCATCACCGCTACGAGACGGCGCTCCGGTACCGGGACCAGCGCCGGATCACGCGCGCGGGCGAGGAGAACCCGCCCTTCGACTACGTGCTGGCCCTCTTCATGGACTCCACCGCCGAGCCGCTCCTGGCGCTGCCGACGCACCGCGTGGCGCGCGCGCTGAGCGTTGCCGACGGGCTCGTGGCGGCCGCGGCGTCGTCGGGCCTCTTCGACGTCGCCCCGGCGGACCGTGCTGCGCTCGTCGGAGCCTTCGGTCCGGAGGCGCAGGCGCCGGGCGGCCGCGGGCAGATCGGGCTCTGGACGCGCGCGGGGGGCGCCGTGCTCAGCGCGCGCCGCGAGGCCTTCGCCCCGCTCCTGCCGGCCGGGGGCGAGGCCGTGCGCCGCCTGGACGTCACCCTCCTCGCGGCCGCCCTCGAGCGGCTCTGCGGGATCGACCGGGCCGCGACGACGACCGAAGGCCGGGTCGGCTATACGAAGGACGTCGGCGAGGCGATCGGGTGGGTGGACGAGCGGGTCGATGCCGCCGACGCCGCCTTCCTGCTGGAGGCAACGCCGGTCGCCGAGATCGCCGCGGTGGCCCGGGAGGGTGACCTGATGCCCCAGAAGAGCACCTACTTCTTCCCGAAGCCGGTGACCGGCTTCGTCCTCAACCCTTTCGAGTGGTGAGATGAACGACGACCCGCTCGACCGCGACTGGCCGCGTCCGTCTTCGGCGTCCGGGGGCTCCGGGCCCGGAAGCCGGCCCGTCCGCAAGGACGAAGTCGAGATCGAGGAGCGCGGAATCTACATCGAGAGCTGGCTGCCGGAGCGGCGCTCGCGCCGCCGCCCGCTCTTCTACGTCCACGGCGAGCTGGCCGGATCGTGGCTCTGGGAGCGCTGGCTCCGCTACTTCGCCGGGCGCGGCTGGGAGGGCCACGCGCTCAACCTCGGGAATCACTACTGGAGCCGCACGGCGGACCCGCAGGGCCTCTCGTTCGAGACCTACCTCGACGACGTCACGGCCGGGCTCGAGCGGGTAGGCCCGAACGCCGTGGCGGTGGGCCACGGGATGGGCGGCCTCCTGGTCCTGAAGGCCGCGGCGGAGCGCGTTCGCGTGGCCGGCCTCGTGCTGCTCGACGCCGAGGCACCGGCTGCGATCCGACCGCCCGCCAGGCCCCACGTCGCGCGGGACGTCCCGCCGGTCTACGGACGGGCCGCGCTGGGCTGGGAGACTCTTCCCGAGAAGCTCCAGCGGGAGAACCGCGACCTCTCCCTCGACGAGGTCCTGCGAATCCAGCACCTGCTCGGGCAGAAGCCGAGGGAGTCGGGTCGGGCCCGCGCGTCCATGCTGGCCGGCGTTCCGGTGCGGCCGGTCCTGCTGGAGGACGTGCCCACGCTCGTCGTCGGCTCCGGGGTCGACGGCGCCCCCGCCGCGCTCACGGCGGAGCGGCTCGCCGGCTGGCTGGGCGCCGAGCACGAGCAGTTCGGCGCCGCGTCGCACTTCGGCCTCGTCCTCTCGGAGGAGGGGCATCGCCAGGTTGCCGATCGGGTGCGGGCCTTCCTCGAGGAGCACCGGCTCTGACTGATCTTCCCGGCGAGGATGGGACTGACTCGGGCGACCAGAATCGCGTCGAGCTGGGCAGTCCCGGCCTCGGCGTAGCCGGCCCGGGCGGGGCGCCGGCGCGGCGGCTGGCCAGCCCACCAGCTACCCGGCGTGGCGGCTGGCCAGCTGGACCCCGCCGTGGCCGCCCAGCGAGCCCACCCGCTCCCGGTGATCGGTCCTGCACGCGGGATGGCGACAGCCGAGCGTGATCGTTCGGCGGTTCCGGCGTAATCGGCCCATGACCGAGCGTGGCCGTCGCCGGATCGATCGCAGGACCGATCGGGCGCACGACGGTGCGCACGGCGGGGCGCGTCCCGGCGCGGCGGACCCGGAGTCCCGGCGCACGGACGCCGCGGGCGCGCCGGCCCGCCAATCTGGGCGCCCAACCTCCTGTGAACCTGCGGGATTGCACGTCAACTCAACACCTCGACCCGCCGGCGCACCTTCGGCGTGGTCGGCACCGGTCGGCTGCCCTTCCCGGCCGGCTCCGGGGTCGCCCGACCCGAGGGTTCCGTGCTCAAGGCGAGTCCCGCGCGTCGATCCGGCGGCCGACGCCGGGTCGGCGATGGCGTTCGCAGCCCTATCTGACCCCCGGGGTGTTCACTTCACGTGCGATTCCCCGCGGACGGCGCACGGACGCCGCGGGCGCGGCGGCGCCATCAGCGATGGGCACGCCGGCCAGTCCCATCTTCGCCGGGGAAGGTCACTTGCCGCTGCCCGGGCCCCCTGCCGCCCGGGCCCCTCGCCGCTCCCGCCGCCGCCCGGGCCCCTTGCCGCTCCCGTCACTGATGCGATCGCCGCTCCTCGCGGGCCTCTGGTATCCTGCGCGGGTCGAGGGCCACGGCCGCGATCACGGGCCGCATTCGTCTAGAGGCCCAGGACGCCGCCCTCTCAAGGCGGAGATCACCGGTTCGAATCCGGTATGCGGTACCAAGCTGAACGATCCGACGCCCCCGGTCCGCGCCCCGGGGGCGTTCCCTTTGCCGGCCCGACCGGCCCGACCGGCCCGACCGGCCCGGCCGGCCCGGCCGGCCGACGGACGGCGCGCGTTGGGAGGACCGATGCGACCCCAGGCGCCCCGCCGGCTGGTGATCCTCACCGAGGGCCAGTTCGGCCCCCATTCCGGCAAGACCGCGTTCGGCGTGATCCGCTACGGCCGCGACGAGGTGGTCGCGGTCCTGGACTCGACGCTCGCGGGGCGGACCACGGCGGAGTGGATCGCCGGGTCCGACGTCCCCATCGTCGGCACCCTCGCGGAGGCGCTGGCGATGCCCGGGCGGCCCAGCCCCGACACGCTCCTCGTCGGAATTGCGCCCACGGGCGGCCGCCTCCCGGACGCGTGGCGGCCGATCCTCCACGGCGCGCTCGACGCCGGGCTGGAGCTCCACTCGGGGCTCCACACGTTCCTCGGCGACGACCCGGAGCTGTCGGCCGCCGCGGCGATCGCCGGCGTCCACATCGTCGACTACCGGCGCCCGCCGGAGCGCTTCGAGTGCGCCGTCGGCCGGCGCCACGGCTCCGGCAAGCGCGTCATCCTCACGGTCGGCACCGACTGCGCGATCGGCAAGATGTCGGTCGCCCTGGAGCTGCGCAACGCGGCGCGCGCCGCCGGCTACCCCGTGGCGTTCGTGCCGACCGGACAGACCGGGATGATGATCGACGGCTGGGGTGTCTCGGTTGACCGGGTGATCAGCGACTTCCTCAACGGCACGGTGGAGTGGCTGGTCGAGGAGGGGGAGCGCCTGGGAGACTGGGTGTTCGTGGAGGGGCAGGGGAGCCTCGACCACCCCGCCTACAGCGCGGTGACCCTGGGGCTGATCCACGGCGCGACGCCCCACGCGATGGTCCTGGTCCACAAGGCCGGCCTGGCGGCCCACGACTTCGACCACCTCCCGGAGCGCTCCTTCCCGATTGCGCCGCTGCGCCCGTTCATCGACCTGCACGAGCGGATCGCGGGGACGGTGGCGCCGTCGAAGGTCGTGGCGGTCGCGGTCAACACCTCGCTCGTTCCCGACGACGAGGACGCCCGGCGGGCGGTCGCGGCCGTCGCCGCCGAGACGGGGCTCCCGGCCGCGGACCCCGTGCGGTTCGGGGCGGCCCCCCTGTGGGGCGAGGTCAAGGCAGCGGTCGACGCGCTGCCGTGGGTGGGAGGCGACTGATGAACCCCGGCTGGGACCTCCGGACCCGGATTCTCCGGATTCCGTATCGCGACCCCTTCCGGATCGCCCGCGACTCGCACGGCGAGGGCGCGACGATGACGACGGTGATCGTCGAGCTCCGATCTGATCGCCTGCCCGGCCTCGTCGGGCTCGGGGAGGGGTATCCCGACGCCTACTACGGCGAGACGACGGCGACGATGCCGGTGGTCATGGACCTGCTCCTCGGGGCCGTCTTGCCGGCCGACCTCGACACCTCGGCCCTCGAGGCGGCGCAGGCGTCGCTCGAGGCGATCGGGGCCGTCTTCGACGGGACGATACGCGGCCATGGAGCCGCCAAATGCGCCCTCGACATCGCCCTCCACGACCTGGCGGGCAAGGCGACGAGGACGCCCGTCCACCGGCTCCTGGGGCTCTCCGCCGCGATCCCGCCGACCGACTTCACGCTGGGGCTCGACGAGCCGGCGGTCGTCGCCGAGCGCGCCCGCAGGGCGGCGCGCTTCCCGGCGCTCAAGATCAAGGTGGGCGGACCGGCCGACCTCGCCACCCTCGAGGCGGTGCGGGCCGTCTACGGCGGGCCGATCCGTGTCGACGCGAACACGGGCTGGAGGCCGGAGACGGCGGCGCCGCTCATCCCCGAGTTGGTACGCCTCGGCGTCGAATTGATCGAGCAGCCTTTCCCGCCGCGGCGCTACGACTGGCTCCTGGACCTCCAGGCCGCCTCGCCCCTGCCGATCGTCGCCGATGAGAGCGCCGTTTCGATCGAGGACCTCGACGCCCTCGTCGGGATCGTCGACGGGGTCAACGTCAAGCTCGCCAAGTGCGGCGGCGTCGGCCCGGCGGCGCGCATGCTGGGGCGCGCCCGGGAGCTCGGCTTCCGCACCTTCCTCGGCTGCATGGAGGAGACGCGCGTCGGGATCGCCGCGTCCGCGGCGGTCGCCTCGCTGGCGGAGTGGGTGGACCTGGACGGGTGCCTGCTCCTCGCCGACGATCCATTCACGGGTCTCGAGCTCGGGGACGACTGCCGGTGGCGCCTGACCGACGCGCCCGGCCTGGGGGTCGCGGCCCGGCCCTGACGCCGATTCGCGGGCTCGCCGCGGCCTGTCAAGAGAGCGCGGCCGCGGGCTGTCCACGGATCTTCCGGGCCGCCCCGGGGCCGTCCACCGAACACCTGGTCCTGTGGACAAGTCGGTGGGAAGGTTCGTGGACAAGGCCCTTCCGGCGTCCCGCCCGGACCGCGTAGGCTTGCGGGGTTGCCGGCGCTGGGGAGAGCGGAGGGCGACGGTCCGGGGCACCGAGATCGCGCCCCGGCACTGTGGTCGGACCGCCCGAATTCGCGGGGACCGCAGG
>CAZVPS010000053.1:0-11836 GCA_964629105.1 uncultured Anaerolineaceae bacterium | reverse complement strand
GCGGCCGGGGCCGCGCCGGGCTGAAGGATAGCACGACCCTCGGCCTGGGCGGGCCGCGGGCTGCCTCGTCGGCGCTTCGGGCCGCTGGCCGCCTGGCCGGCGCCCGCCGATGCGATACTCGCGGCCATGAGCCTGATCACCGCGGCGGAGCTCGCCGCGCACCTCGACGACCCCGACCTGCGGATCGCCGACGTCCGCTGGTCGCTGGCCGCGCCGGCCGGCGGGCGGGCGGCCTACGCCGAGGCACATCTTCCCGGCGCCGTCTTCGTCGACCTCGACACCGTCCTGACGGCACTGGTCGGGCCGGGACGACATCCCCTCCCCGACCCCGCCGTCTTCGCCGCCGCGCTGGGCGCGCTCGGGATCGGGCGCGAGCACCGGGTCGTGGCGTACGACGACGCCGGCGGGACGGTGGCGGCCCGGATGTGGTGGATGCTCGACGTGCTGGGCCACCGGCGGGCGGCGGTGCTCGACGGCGGGATTGCGACGTGGCGCGCCGCCGGGCTGCCGTTCACGGCGGAGGTTCCCGCCCACCCGGCCGTTGCCCCGGAGGAGCAGGTGGCCGCCGCCGGGGCCTGGCCGCGCACGGTCGACCGCGTGGCCCTGGCGCCGCGCCTCGGCGCGCTGGTCCTCCTTGACGCCCGGGCGCCGGAACGCTACCGGGGCGAGATCGAGCCGATCGACCCGGTCGCCGGGCACATCCCGACGGCGGTGAACGCGCCGACAGCGTCCCTCCTCGCGCTGGACGGGCGCTTCCTCGCCCCCGACGCGCTCGCCGCGCGCTTCGCCGCCCTCGGCGCGGCCGGGGAGCGGCCCGTGGTCGTCGCCTGCGGGAGCGGCGTCAACGCCTGCCAGCTCGCCCTCGCCATGCGCGCGGCCGGGCTGCCCGATCCCCTCCTCTACTCCGGCTCGTACTCCGACTGGAGCCGGTCCGGGATGCCGGTCGCGACGGGGAACACACCGGGGGATCCGCCGGCAAGATCGCCGTGACCATCGCCCCGGCGCGCGCCGCCGGCCGCCCGCGCCTCGCCACGCTGGCGATCTACGGCACAGGGATCGGCCTCTCGTCGTTCCTCCTCTTCGCCGTCGAGCCCCTGGTCGGCCGCCTCGCGCTGCCGGTCTTCGGCGGGGTGCCCTCGGCCTGGGCGACCGTCCTCGCGTTCTTCCAGGGCGTCCTGCTCCTGGGCTACCTGTACGGGCACGTCTCCGTCACGCGCCTGGGGCTGCGGCGCGGCGCCCTGGTCCACGTGGCCGTCGCGGTCGTCGCGTTCGCGCTCCTCCTGGGCGCACCGGGCGACTGGGCAACCCTGCGCAACGGGTCCGTCCCGCCGGGCCTGAACCTCCTCGCGATCCTCGCCGTCGCGGTGGGCCCGCCTGCCTTCCTCCTGACGGCCACGACGCCGCTCCTCTCGGCCTGGTACGCCGGCGTCCGCGACGCCGAGACGCCCGGGGCCGTCGACCCGTACTGGCTCTACGCGCTCAGCAACGGCGCCTCCCTCGCCGCCCTCCTCGCCTACCCGTTCCTGTTCGAGCCCGCGCTGGGCCTCACCGCCCAGCGGACGGCCTGGGCGGCCGGGATCGGCATCTTCGTGCTGCTCATCGCCGCGGGCGCGTGGCGTGTGCGCCGGACGACCCGCGCCGCGGCCGTCGCGGCCGTCGCGGCCGACGCGGCAACGCCCAGGGAGACGGCCGAAGCGCGCGGGGGGCGTGCCGTCACCTGGCGGCGTCGCCTGCGCTGGTTCGTCCTCGCCGCGATCCCGTCCGGCCTCCTGACGGCCGTCACGACCTTCATCGCCACCGACCTGGTGAGCGCCCCGCTCCTGTGGGTCGGGCCGCTGGCCCTCTACCTCGCGTCGTTCGTCGTAGCGTTCTCGGGTCGCGGGGGCACGCTGGTGCGGTGGGCGACGGTCGCGGCCCCGGGCGCGGCCACGCTGCTCTGGGTGCCGCTCGGGTCCGGGGGCGTCTGGCCGCTCGTGCCGCTCGTCGCGGTGGAGCTGGCGGGCTTCGGGGTCGTCGCGACGGCGCTCCACGGCCGCCTCGCCGCCGATCGACCTGGCACGCGCCACCTCACCGACTTCTACCTCGTGCTCGCCGCCGCGGGCGTCCTCGCCGGCGGCTTCGTCGCCCTCGTCGCACCGGCGATCTTCCCCGACGTCTGGGAGTACCCGCTGCTCGTCGGCTCGGCGGCCGCCGCGCTCGCCCTCACGGCCTCCGCGTCGGCCCGGACCGCCCGTGCCGCGGCCACTCGGCGGGGCCTCGACTTCGGGCCCTTCTTCACCGGGCTTGCGGGACGGCTCGGCCCATACCTGGTGGTCGGCGGCCTCCTGGCCCTGGCGCTGGTTCCCCGGGGGGGCCTTGCCCTCGAGGCCGGACTCCGCTGGCTGCTGGTCGGCGCGCTCGTCCTGCTCGTAGGTGGCGTGCCGCGGTTCCTCGCCCTGGCGACCGCGCTCGTCCTGATCCTCGCCGTCTTCGTCCTGCCGCCGACGCCGCTCTTCCGCGACCGCAGCTTCTTCGGCGTGACGGTCGTCCTGTCGTCGCCGGACGGCGCGCGGCTGGAGATCCTCAACGGGACCACCCTGCATGGCGTCCAGTACCTCGATCCCGAGCGGCGCCTCCGACCGGCGACGTACTACGTCGAGGAGGGCCCGATCGGGGACGTCTTCCGGCGGCTGCGCGAACTGCCGGCTCCGACGGGCGGGCGCACCGTCGGCATCGTGGGCCTGGGGGCCGGCGGCCTCGCGGCGTACGGTGAGGTCGGCGAGCGCTGGACATTCTTCGAGATCGACCCGGTCGTCGTGCGGGTGGCCCAGGATCCGACGTACTTCACCTATCTGCGCGATGCCCCGGCGCCACCGGAGATCGTGGTGGGCGACGGGCGCCTGGAGCTGGAGCGTGTCGCCGACGGGGTCCACGACCTCCTCGTCCTCGACGCGTTCAGCTCGGACGCGATCCCCGTCCACCTCCTCACGGTGGAGGCGCTGGGCGACGCGATGCGGACCATCGCGCCGGGCGGCCTCCTGGCCGTCCATGTCTCCAACCGCTACTACGACCTCGCGCCCGCGGTGGCGGCGGCAGCCCGCGACCTCGGCGTGGCCGCCCTGCGGCGGACCTACGCGCCGGCGCCGGCGGACAAGGAGATGGGGGCCATCGGGTCGATCTGGGTCGTCCTGGCCCGCGATCCCGCGCTCGTGGCGCCGCTCGCCGCGGCGGGCTGGGTGCCCGTGCCGGTCGACGGAATCGCCCCGATCACCGACGACCGGCCGGACATCCTGCGCTTCCTGTTCGGCCCGGGCGGGTAGAGGCCCATCCTCGCGCGGGCGTCGGCCGGCCGCCGCTCAGAACATCGTGGCGCACCACGGCGTTCGGTCGGACGCGAAGAGCGCATCGGCTCGCCGGAGGGCATCCGGGGTGCGCTCCTCCACGCGCCCCGCCCGGGCCAGATCCGACACCCGAAACGCGCCCAGGTAGGCGGCGGCCAGGTCGGCCACGTCGAGGGCGAGATCCGCCGGGGCGTCGGTCCGCTCCACGCTCGCCACCGCGTCCCCGGGCTCTCCGGTCGCGGTGAGGCGCCAGCGCCCCGCGTTCCACGGGCAGAAGGCGTCGGCAACCTCGAGCACCAGCGACCCGGCCGCCCAGTAGCGGCGCGCCGCGAGCGCGGCCGGCAGGTCGACCAGCCGCACCCAGAGCCCATCGCCCGTCGTGATCCCGAGCGCCCGCGGATCGGCGAGCTCCAGGAGCAAGGGGGGCGGCAACGACACCCGGCCGGCCTTCGTCGTGCGCATGAGATCGACGCCGAAGAGGAAACCCCAGACCGCGCGCTCGGCGCGCGGCGACAGCGCCATCGCCTCGACGACCAGGACCTGGCTCTTCGGTCCCCGATCGTCCCAGTCGGTCTTCACGCGGTAGATCGCGTAGCCCTCGGCGACCCCGTCCACCTCGTACAGGTAGCGGAACTTCGGCCCGGCGCCCCGCCGGCTGTACTCGGCGTCGCGGAGGATCCCCCAGCGCCACCAGTCCTCCGTCCGGGTGAGCGCGCCGGGCGTCACGGCGCGCATCCGCTCGTAGACCGGCGGGAACGTCGCCAGGGCCTCGGCCTCGTCCACCAGCCGCATCCGCCCCTCGGGCTCCCACGGCCGGAGCCACGCCGTCCGCCCGCGCTCGATCTCGAAGGTCCCGTTCAGCGTCCCGAGGCCGTACCCGAAGCGCTGGTAGATGGCGCTCTCCGACGCCCAGAGGACCGCGACCGGCTCGCCGCGTCCGCGGACATCGTCGAGCTGCTGGCGCATCAGGGACCGCAGGACCCCCTGCCGGCGATGACCCGGCTCCACGCCGACCGCCGTGATCCCGGCGGCCCCGACATCGCCGCCCGGGACGGTGAGGCGGAACGTGAACGCGCCGGCCGTCGCGATCGGGGCGTCGCCGTCGAACGCCGCGATGAGGCGGTCCGGCTCCAGGGTTCGCCGCCAGTCGTCGAACTCGGCGTCGGTGAGGTCCTCGCCGAAGGCGGTGACGAGGGGCGCGAGGAACGACCGAACGGTCTCCGGGGTCGCCGTGCGGATCGGATAGCGGGGCGTCTCTTCCATGCCGCGCATCGTGCCACCCGGCGGCGGCCGGCGAAAGGTGCCGGACGCCCGACGTGCCGGATGCCCGCCGCGTCAGACGACTGCGCAGAACCCCGGGGGCTCGATTCGCCGCGAGCCCCCGCTCCTCATTCCGACTTGGAACTGGCGTCGGCCCGCTCGAAAACCTCGACCAGCCGGCGCACCGGGGTCGCTCGATCAAGCGGGTGCCGCATCGGACGGCCCAGGTCGAGCGAGTACCGGTTCCGGCGACCCGCGCGCACGCTCGAGACATAGCCGGCCCGCGTGAGATCGGTCAGGATCCGGTGGATGGCCCGCTCCGTGATCCCGACCCGATCCGCGAGGTCGCGGACGCGAAGGTCGGGATCCTGACTGAGGCAGATCAGGACGTGGGCGTGGTTGGTCAGGAAGGTCCACGACGAAGCCGGACCGGCGGCCCGCGCCTCTACCGCGTTGGCCTCGGAGCTCGCCGCGCGATTCATGTGCCTCTCAATACCGGTTATCCTTGACATGCAACAAGTTACAGTATAGAGTCAAGTGACCGAGGGGGAGTACCCCACCGTGGTGCCGAGCGACAACCCGGTCGCAAGACCCGCCGGCACCGGCCGCATCCGCGGTCGGGAGAGACCTTCGGGCGAGATCTCGTCTGGCGAGGTTCGTCCGATGACCGCTCAGTCGCCTCCTGGTCCGGTCCAGCCAAGCCGGCGCCGGATCGTCGTGGGAGTCGATGGATCCGCGATGTCGCTGGCCGCGGTCGAGTTCGTCGCGGCCTTGGAGCCCCAGGCGACTGACACGGTCGTCGTGGCCACGGTTGCGGAGTCGTCCATGATCCAGGCGGCCCAGCGACTGGCGTTCGTGGCGCCCGTCGCAGGCCTGCTGGAGGATCTGCGAGACAACGCGCTCGAGCGGGCACGCCACATCTGCGATCGTGCGGTCGAGCGGCTCATCGGCGCCTCGCTCGACGTACGGGCCCACGTGGAGTTCGGTCACCCGGTCGAGGTGCTGCGTCGGCTCTGCGCGGAGAGCCCGACTGACCTGCTCGTGCTCGGTTCCACCGGCCGCAGCCAGTCCGGCTCCCCCATCCTGGGAAGCGTCACCCAGACGCTGCTCGGCGAGATGCCGGCGTCGATCCTCATCGCCCGACCGCCCGTTCGACGGCTCGCCCGGGTGGTCCTCGCGGTCGACGGCTCGCCCCCCAGCCTCGTCGCAGCCGAGCGTCTGCGCTCGCTCCCCCTGCCGCCGGGCGTCGAGCTCTCGGTCCTCGTCTGCGTCACGCCCTGGACCTGGGAATACGCCTCGCTCCCGCACCACGACTTCCCCTCGCTGCTCCGGGCGGAGCGGGACCACGCCGAGACGGTCGCGGCAGAGGTGGTGGCGGGCCTGGGACCGCTCGGTCATCGAGCATCGCCCATGATCCTCACGGGCGATGCGAGGCGCGAGATCCTGGATGCGGCCCGCGACCTCGGCGCCGACCTCATCGTCGTGGGCTCGCGCGGCATCGGGGGCTTTCGGGGTCTCGTGCTGGGAAGCGTGTCGCGGGGCGTCGCCAAGTCCGCGCCCTGCTCGGTCCTCGTCGCCACATCGCCTCCCGACCCGGAGCGCCGCCAGCCGGGGGGCGACCAGCGCCCGGAGGGAACGCCATGAAGTTCGTGATTGCGCTCGACGGGTCGCCCCAGGCAGGCGTCGCTGCCGCGCTCGTCCGGTCGCTCGCGCTGGGTCCGGCCGACGAGGTCATCCTGGCCTCCGTCGTGACGCCGCCGGTCATCCTCGGCGCCTGGGGCTACGTCCAGCTCGAAGCCACCGCGCGGGCCGTGGAGGCGGCGACCCAGGCGGCGAGAGAAGACGCGCAAGGGATCGTCGCCGGCGAAGCCGGGCACTTCGCTGCGATGTCGTGCGGCGTCGTCACGCGCGTGCCGGAAGGCCATCCGCTCGAACGGCTCGTGGACGTGGTCACCGAGACCGGTGCGGACGTGATCGCCGTTGGGCCGCACGGCCGCGAGCGGCTCGCGGCGCTGCTGCTCGGGAGCGTCACCCACGGGCTGCTCCAGGCGATGCCATCGGCCGTCCTCGTCGCACGGAGCCCGGCGCGAGCGCCGCGGCGCGTCCTCTTCGCGACGGACGGCTCTCCCTCGAGCGCTGCCGCGGCCGCGCTCCTGGCTCGCTTCCCGCTCCCGCCCGACGCGCAGATCCTGGCCGTGACCTGCGTCTCCCGCAAGGAGGGGCCGGGCCGCGAGCCGATCGCGACCGCGCTCCGCGACCACGCCGAGGCGGCACTCGGACAGGCTGTCGCCCTCCTCAGGACGCCCGGGCGGAACGTGCGCACCGAGGTCCTCGAGGGTCACGCCAAGGAGCAGATCCTGATCGCGGCCGAGGAGGATCGCTCCGATCTCATCGTCGTGGGGTCGCGGGGCCTCGGCGGGTTCCGCGGTCTCGTGCTCGGGAGCGTGTCGCGAGCGGTGAGCAAGGCTGCGCGGGTGACGACCCTGGTCGTCCCGGAAGCCTGGGCTCGACGGCACGGTGCGTGACGCGGAGGTGAAGGCCATGCACGACGTGGCGACAGATCACCCGTTCAGGATGCTCCTGTGCACCGACGACTCCGATGCCGCGCACGCGGCGGAGCAGTGGGTCTCCCGCCTTCGCCCCGGACGGCCGACGGTGGTGGACGTGCTGTGCGTGGCCGGCCTCGGGATCACGCGGCTCGGCTGGGGGCTGCAGACGCATCGGGCCACGGTGCGGCAGGCCGTGGACCAGCTGCGCCAGAGCGAGCTCCTCGCGGCGGAGCGGGTCGCCGACACGGTCGGCGAGCGGCTGCAGCGAGCCGGTTCGACGGTCCACGTGTGGGCGCGCCAGGGAGACACCGTCGACGAGATCCTGGCCACGATCGACGTGGAGCGACCGGACCTGGTGGCCCTCGGCCCACGGGGGCGATCGGGACTGGCCCAGTTCCTGCTCGGCAGCGTCTCGCACCAGGTGATCGTCGCCTCTCCGCGACCGGTGCTCGTGGCCCGCCGGCCACCCCCCGGCGGAGGCACCCTCCCCCGGCACGTCCTCGCCGTCGTCGACGGGACGCCGGCCGCCGAGGCCGCGATCGCGTGGGTCGTCGACTCTGGCCTGGCCGCAACTGCGAAGATCACTCTGCTGGGCCTGCTCGGCGCCGCAGCTGGCATCGACAGCGACGAGCCGGCGCTGGGCCGCGAGCTGGCGGTCGCCGTCCGCACCGATGCCATGTCCGCGCTCGACCGGCTGGCGGAGTCTCTCCGAGGCAGAAACGAGTCGCTCTCGGTGGAGCTTGAGATCGGGCACCCGGTCGAGGGAACCCTCCGTGCCGTCGACGAGCTGGGCCCCGACCTGGTCGTCGTGACGCGCCCGCCGCGGCGCCGCGGCCAGGACCCGTTCGCCGAGAAGATCGCCCGCTACGCGCCAACATCGGTCCTGATCGTTCCCCAGACATGACCCCCGGGCGGTAGGATCGACCGATGGGGCCGGACACGCTCGGGGGATGGCTCGCGATCTTCGTCGTGGCCGGTGGAGTCGTGGTTGCCGCCGGGACCGTGCTGGCACGCTCCGGCGACGAGATCGCGACGCGGACGGGCCTCGGCGGCCTCCTCGTCGGCATGCTGCTCCTGGCCGGCGCGACTTCCCTGCCGGAGATCGCGACCGACGTGAGCGCCTCGCTGGAGGGAGCGCCGGACCTGGCCGTCGGGGACCTGTTCGGCAGCAGCATGGCGAACATGGCGATCCTGGCGATCATCGACCTCGCGCACAGCGGTCGCGTCTGGCCGGGAGTCGGGGTCGGCCATGCGAGGCTGGCCGCGATCGCCATCGCTCTGACCTCGGTCGCCGTGCTCGCGGTCCTCGTGCCGCCGGGCGTCGCGATCGGCTGGGTGGGCATCGAGACGCCGCTGATCGTCGTGGGTTACATCGCCGCTGCCGCGTGGATGAGCCGCTCACGGGGCGAGGGCCGGCGGGAGAGCCACCCGACCGGTGAGATCATGGTGCCCACCGGCTGGGCGCGAGCCGCGGAGGCCCGTCACAGTCTCCGGTTCGAGGTGGCGCGATTCGCCGTCGCTGCCGGCTTCATCCTGGTCGCCGCGCCCTTCCTCGCGCTGTCGGGCAAGGGGATCGCCGAGACGACCGGGGTCGGGCAGACGTTCGTCGGCGCCCTCCTGCTCGCGGTCGCCACGTCGCTGCCCGAGCTCGTCGCCTCGCTGGCTGCCGCACGGATCGGCGCCTACGACCTCGCCGTCGGCAACCTGTTCGGGAGCAACGCGGTCAACATGACGATCCTCTTCGCGGCGGATCTCGCCTACGTGCCGGGACCGATCCTCGCGGCTGTCGATCCGGCCCAGGTCGTAGCGGGCGTCGGGGCCATCCTGCTGATGGCGATCGCGCTGGCGGCCGTGGTGCACGGCACGCGGACGCGCATCCGGCGGCTGGAGCCGGACGCCCTCGCCGTGCTGCTGGCGTACGTCCTCCTCCTCGGCGCCGTCTGGGCAGCCACCTCATGACACCGACGCCGCCGCTCGGACAGCTCGATCGCCCGTGGACGCTCGACGCGGCGACCGTCGTCGAGGGTCTGCGCGCGGACCCGCGGGCGGGCCTGAGCTCAGCCGAGGCCGAGGAGCGGCTGGCTCTCGTGGGACCGAACGAGCTGGTCGAGCGGGGCGTCAAGCCGCCGTGGCGCCTGTTCGTAGAGCAGTTCACGAACACGATGATCGTCGTGCTGATCATCGCGGCCGCCGTCACCGCCGCGATCGGGGATCTCAAGGACACCGTGGTGATCCTTGCCATCGTGCTGCTCAACGGCATCATCGGTTTCGTCCAGGAATACCGGGCCGAGCGGGCGATGGCCGCCCTCAAGCAGATGACGAGCCCGACGGCCCGCGTGGTCCGCGACGGCACGCCGATCGTGATCCCGGCCGGCCGCCTGGTTCCCGGCGATCTCGTCCAGCTCGAGGCGGGCGACATCGTCGCGGCGGACCTGCGGCTCCTGGAGTCGCATGCGCTCCGGATCAACGAGGCCGCCCTGACCGGCGAATCGGAGCCGGCGACCAAGACGGTGGCCGCCCTCCCGTCGGTCAGCGATGCCCTCCTGGCAGACCAGCGCAACATGGCGTTCAAGGGCACGGCAGTCACGTACGGGCGCGGCGCCGGGGTGATCGTGACAACCGGCATGGCGACCGCGCTGGGTCGCATCGCCGACCTGCTCCAGGAGCACATGAGCGGCCAGACGCCGCTCCAGCGGCGGCTCTCGACCCTGGGCAAGGGGCTGGCCGCGGCGGCGCTCGTCGTCTGCGCGATCGTCTTCGTGGCCGGCGTCGCCCGCGGCGAGAGCGTCGAGCTGATGTTCCTCACCGCGGTCAGCCTCGCGGTGGCGGCGATCCCCGAGGCCCTGCCGGCGGTGGTCACCGTCTCGCTCGCACTCGGCGCGCAGCGCATGGCCCGACGGCGGGCCCTGATCCGCAAGCTGCCGGCGGTGGAGACGCTAGGCTCGGTCAACGTCGTCTGCTCGGACAAGACGGGCACGCTCACCCAGAACCGGATGCTCGTCGAGCGGATCTGGACCCCGAACGCGGAGTACCGCGTGGCGGGAACCGGGTACGAGCCGGCCGGGGCGATCGTCGGGGACGTGGATCCGGCCGGCGACCCGTTCGTCCTTCGGATCGGGCGGGTCGCGGCCGCCTGCAACGATGCCGTCCTCCGCGGCCCATCGCACTCCGGGGATCCGTGGGCGATCACGGGCGATCCGACCGAGGGCGCGCTCCTGGCCCTCGCCGGCAAGCTCGACATCACGCGCCCGGACATCGAGGCGGGCCATCCGCGGCTCGCCGAGATTGCCTTCGACGCATCGCGCCGCCGGATGTCCACGATCCACGGGACCGAGGGCGGCGTCTGGGTCGCCGTCAAGGGCGCCCTCGAGGCCCTCGAACCGCTCGGCAGGCCGGACGAGCGCGACGCCTGGGCGCGCGCCCGTGAGGCGGCGGAGCGGTTCGCCGCCGACGGGTATCGGGTCCTGGCCTTCGCCGAGCGGAGGCTCGCCGAGATCCCGGACCGGACCGAGGAGGCCGAGAGAGGACTCTCGCTGCTCGGGCTCGTCGCCATGGCCGATCCTCCCCGGCAGGAGTCGGCCGACGCCGTCATTGCCGCCCGGGAAGCGGGCATCACGCCCGTGATGATCACCGGCGACCACGCCCTGACCGCCCGGGCGATCGCCCGCCGTCTCGGCATCCTGTCCGACGGTGGACGCACCCTGACGGGGGCGGAGCTCGAGCTGCTCGACGATTCCGCGCTCGACGAGATCGTCGCCGATGTCGCCGTGTACGCGCGGACGAATCCCGAGCAGAAGCTGCGGATCGTCGAGGCCTGGAAGCGTCGGGGCGCGGTCGTCGCGATGACCGGCGACGGGGTGAACGACGCCCCCGCCCTCAAGCGGTCCGACATCGGCGTGGCGATGGGCATCACCGGGACCGAGGTCAGCAAGGAAGCCGCCGACATGGTCCTCGCCGACGACAACTTCGCGACGATCGTCCACGCGGTCGAGGAGGGTCGCCGGATCTACGACAACATCCGTCGCTTCGTCCGCTACACGCTGACCAGCAACTCCGCCGAGATCTGGGTGATGTTCCTGGCCCCGTTCGTTGGGCTGCCGCTCCCTTTGCTCCCGGTCCACATCCTGTGGATCAACCTCGTCACCGACGGCCTGCCGGGGCTGGCCCTCGGCGTCGAGCCCGCGGAGCGCGACACGATGCGCCGACCTCCGCGACCGATGAGCGAATCGATCTTCGCCCGCGGCCTCTGGCAGCACGCCCTGTGGGTCGGGCTGTTGATGGGTGGAGTGTGCCTGGCCATGCAGGCGGCGGCCATCAACGTCGGCTGGCACTGGCAGACCATGGTCTTCTCGACGCTCGCGTTCCTCCAGCTCGGGCACGCCCTGGCCGTACGCTCGGAGCGGGAGAGCTTCTTCCGCCTCGGGTGGCGGACGAACAGGCCCCTGCTCATCGCGGTGGCCGCCACGGTCGCGATTCAACTGGCGATCATCTACCTGCCGCCGCTCCAGCCGATCTTCGAGACGGAGGCGCTGTCGCCGGTCGAGCTCGGCGTGATGCTCGCCGCCTCGACGCTCGTGTTCCTGGCCGTCGAAGTGGAGAAGTGGGTCGGTCGTCGACGGGGACACCGCCGGCATGGGACGGCCGGGAGCGCCTGAGGCCGCCGCGGCGCGCGTACGTAGCGGCCGCCGGGGCCGGGGCGGGCGGGCG
>CAZVPS010000052.1:0-11968 GCA_964629105.1 uncultured Anaerolineaceae bacterium | reverse complement strand
GCGACGCGCGGATCCGGGTCCGCGATCGCATAGCGGACCTCGGCGACCCCCGCGGCGATGATCGCGTCCGTGCAGGGGGGCGTCCGGCCGTGGTGGCAGCAGGGCTCGAGCGTAACGTGGAGCGTGGCGTCGCGAGCGAGGGGGCCGGCGTCGGCCAGGGCGACGGTCTCCGCGTGGGCCTCGCCGGCAGCGCTGTGGTGGCCCTCGCCGACGATCCGCCCGTCCCGGACCACGACGGCGCCGGCGGGCGGATTCGGGGCCGTCCGACCGCGGCCGAGCGCGGCCAGCTCGAGGGCTCGCCGCATCGGGTCCTGTGCCGGCCGGATCATCGCGCCACGTCACCTCATCGGGCTCCGGGCGCAACCGAACGGGTCACGGGACGCGCCCGAAACGGACGCGACGCGACGCCGCCTTCTTCCATCCGGACTGTACCGTCGGCTCCGTCACGGTCGCCTCGAGAGGCGACCCTCGGATCTGCTGGCGCCCGTCACTCGACGGGCCGCTCGTGGGCTCCCCGGGCCTTGACCCAGGACTACCACCGGTCGGGAATCTCACCCTGCCCCGAAGGCCGACCCGAATCTACCACGCGCCGCCCGCAGGCAGGACAGACATCGGTAACTGGACGTCGAGAGACCCCCGGTCGCGCCGGACTCCGCCGGCCGCCGAAGCGGTATCGCGGCATCCTGTGGAGGTCGCCGCCGAAATGGAAACGACCCGCCTGCTCGGCGGGTCGTTCGTGGGTGCTGTCCGGCAGGCCGGGTCAGGGATGGCTGGGCAGGTTGCCCGGGCCCGGATGGTTCTGGGCCTGCGACGGCAGGGTCGACTGGCCGGGGGTGTCGGGGCCTCCCTGGCCGCCGACGGTGTTCGTCGCGCCGTTGAGGCCAGTGTCGCCGTTCGTGATCCGGTCGACCACCTTCTGCAGGGCGTCCGTCGCGTGCGCGCTGACCTTCGGTTCGCCCGGAGCCGAGCCAGAACGCCATCGAGCGTCGCGAGCAGGCGAGCCTTGTTCCCGGCCGGCCGGGCCTGGATCGCGGCGACGTCCTTGCCGCTCGCCGGGTTCGCTGCGTCGGGCATGTCCGGCGTGGTGGGCGTCTCGGGCGGGACGGTGTTCACGTTGGCAGCGGCCGTGGTCGCGTGCGCCTGGCCGAGCGCTCGGCCGACGGGATGAACCGGGCGGCACGGAACGGCCCGCTACACCGGCGGCATCGTCGCCTCCCACGATCGGGCCGAGGGCGGGATCCCCCCATCAGGTTTCGCTACGGGGTCGAGCCCATCCAGCTCCCACGGCCGGTGCAGAGGTCGTAGCCGACGAGGCACGGCGCGCCGTTGTTGCCGACCGTGATGTCCCTGAACGTGATGTTGGTGGCGTACACGTACGTCGCGTTGACGGCCCGCCCGCTGTCCGCCGCCCGGGCCGCCCATGGGCAAGAAGGCCCGCACGACGATGGACATCGACCTCGCATCTCCTGGTGACGAGGATGCGGCGACCGCCGATCTTCTGGCCACCCAGGAGCTCGACCTCGGCGATCACTTCTCGTTCGCGATCGAGCGAACCGCGAAGCTCGGCCAGCTCGTGGAAGGGTCCGCTGTCCGGTACCACGTGCGAGCTGACCTTGCCGGCCGGCTGTTCGAGGAGTTCCTCCTCGACGTGGGCTTCGACTTCCCTGCGGGTTGGGAGCCTGAGAAGCTCCACGGCCCGGACCTTCTCGCGTTCGCGGACATCGAGCCGGTCGCGGCGCCCTCGCTGCCCCTCGAGCTTCAGATCGCCGAGAACGTCCATGCCTACACCCGCGGCTACGGCCAGTCCGGCACGGCGAGCACGCGGGTCAAGGATCTCGTCGACCTCGCGTTGATCGCGTCGGCCTCTCCGGTGAACGCGGACCGGCTCTATCGCGCCCTGCGAGATACCTTCGGGATGCGCGATCGCCAGCAGCTTCCCGGGGCGCTGCCACGACCACCTGCGGACTGGCGCGTACCGTACGCCCGGATGGCCCTGGAGGTGGGACTCGCCACCGAACTCGATCGAGGATGTGAGCTGGTTGCGCGCCTCCTCGATCCGGTGCTGTCCGGGGATCTCGGTGCGGCCGTTTGGGAGCCCGCGGCTCAAAGCTGGGCTGCACGATCGAGCCAGGCGAGCGGCTGAGTTCAGTCGTCGGACGGACAGCATCCTGGTCACGCCGTCTCGCCGGTCAGGCGTACATCGCGCGCGCTGCCACCAGGGCTGCCGTCCCCGGTAAGATCCGCGGGCCATGTCGAACCGGCCGATCCCGGACCCAGTCGAGGCGATCTTCCGCGACCTGCGCGGAGCGGTCTATGCCGGCGACGGACGCGCGGCGATGGCCGCCATCGAGCGCAGGTCGGATCTCGACACCCTCCAGTACGTCGGTGACGGCCTCCGGCTCGCGCTCGCCCAGGGCGTCACGGGCGCCGCGCTGCGGGCCGGAGAGCACATCGCCGCACTTCGAAACCGAGACCTCGACGGCGACGAGGACCTCGCGATCGAACTCGAGGCGGTGCTCGGGCTCGTGCCGGCCCCGGCGCTGCGCGACCTCCCCATCGACCTCGACGACCTGTCCCTCGCCCTGGAGGGCGACCCGCTCCTTACCGGCGGCCGGCTCGACCTCCGGACGGGCGACGTCCAGCAGATCAGCCCCCTCTACGAGGGCGACTTCTTCGACGAGATCGGCGAGCCCGACGACGGCGAAGCCGACTGGGCCCACGACCTCGAAGACGGCCAGGCCGACGACCGCTGGCTCCGGTTCGACTCGCTCGGATCGCGGCCCGGCTTCCGCAACATGGAGGAGTTCCTCGAAACCGTCGCGGACGAGCGCCTGGCCACCCGGCTCGACCGCGCACTCGGCGGCCGGGGCGCCTTTCGTCGCTTCAAGGACGAGCTGGCGGACGCGCCCGACGAACTCGCCCGCTTCCACCGATTCACCGACGACCGCCGCCGCGGTCGCGCCCGGCAGTGGCTCGCCGAATCGGGGCTGCGCCCTACCTTGCCCGCCGAGCCGGCCTCACCGGGTCGTCCGGACCTCCACGGGCTCCCCTGACCGTTGCTTGCACTTCACGCCACCTGGGCACTCGACCATCGCCTGCACCTCTGGGCCGAGGATGCCGCGGCCTTCGAGGCGCACCGGCGACGGACCGCACGGCGAACCCCCACGACCCCTCCCCACCCGTGGGCTGCCCCGGCCGATGGCGTGGCGCGCGCCATCGAGGCCGCGACGGCCGGCGACGCCGACCTGGTCGGCGACGCTCAACCGGGTCGGCTGGCCCTCTGGCTCCCGGGTGACAAGGCAAACCCCTGGCCCTCTCCACGCATCGCCGCGGCGCCGCCGCACGGTGGCGCGCTTCCGGCCGGCGTCGAACCCTGGACGGTCCCGACCCTCGCGTTCGACCCGGGCGCGGCGATCCCCATTCTTCTCGCCAGGACGGGTCGGTCCGAGGAGACCCTGGGCGACGCGTCGCTCGACTACCTCGCCGCCACCGTCCTGTTCGCCCTGGAACTCGCCACGCGTGGGCGCTTCCTCCCCGGGCTGGTCCCGACGCGCGACGGCCGGGGCTTCGAAGCACGCTGGCTGCCGGTCCCGGGCGCCACCGATGCCGAACGGCTTCGGGCGCTGGCGCGCGCGATGCCGCCCGCCTGCCGCGCCGAGGCCACCGGCCCGTTCGACCGGCGCGGACGCGGCGCCGTCGACCTCCTCGCCCAGATGCTGACCGACATCGTCGATTCGGTCGCCCGCGCGAGCGTCGGGCCCCGGCCCTTCTCGAGGGCAGCCGCCCGGACGAAGCGCGCGGCGCCGCTCGACGCCGTGCTCGACGCCCTGGCTGCTGCGAGCCCCGCCATTCTCCCGGACTCCCACGAGGTTCGCGCCATGGCCGGGACCGTCGCGGCATGGCACGGGCGGGCGGCGGCCAGCGGCCCCGGCTTCCGCACCTGCTTCCGGGTCGTCCCACCCGACGACGGTGCCGATAGCGCCGAGGGGCAGGCCTGGGCCCTGGAGGTCCTGCTCCAGGCGACGGACGACCCGAGCCTGCTCGTTCCCGCCGCCGACGTCTGGAAGACGGGCCGCAGGCTCGCCGTGTTCGGCCGCCGGATCGACGATCCGCAGGAGCGGCTGCTCGCCGACCTGGGCCGCGCGACACGACTCCACCCACCATTGGACCGGATGCTCCGCCAGGCCCACCCGGCCGGGCTCGACCTCGACATCAGCGGCGCGTACGCCTTCCTGCGCGAAGGAGCGCCCGTCCTCGCCGAGGCCGGCTTCGGCATCCAGCTCCCGTCGTGGTGGCAGGCCGGGCGCCCGCGGATCGCTGCCCGCCTCAAGGCCACCACACGCTCGACGGCGGCCGCGTCGGCGACCGGCGCGCGACTCGGGCTGGACGCTATCTGCGACTACGAATGGGAGATCGCGGTCGGCGATGCGTCGCTGACGTCCGACGAGGTGCGCGAACTCGCCCGGCTCAAGGTGCCGCTCGTCCGCGTCCGGGGCCAGTGGGTGGAGCTGCGCCCCGACGAGATCGGCGCCGCGGTTCGGTTGGTCGACGGGGCGCACGCGCGCCCGGACGCGACCATGTCGGCCGGTGACGTCATGCGCATCGGCCTTGGCCTCGAGACCGCAAACATCGGCATCCCCGTCACGGGAGTCACCTCCGACGGCTGGCTCGCGACGTTGCTCGGTGGCGCTGCGGCGGACGGCCCGCCGGCGGCCCTGGCCACGCCGGCCGGATTCGCTGGCACGCTCCGTCCGTACCAGGAGCGCGGCCTCGCCTGGCTGGAGTTCCTCGGCAGTCTCGGGCTCGGCGCGTGCCTCGCCGACGACATGGGCCTCGGCAAGACCGCCCAGGTGCTCGCCCTGATGGTGGCGGAACGCTCGTCACCGACGGCCGACGCGTCAGGGCCCACTCTTGTCGTCTGTCCCATGTCCGTCGTCGAGAACTGGCGCCGCGAGGCGGAACGCTTCGCGCCGGACCTGGCCGTCCACGTCCACCACGGCGGCGACCGGCTCGGCGGGGAGGATCTCGCAGCTGCGACTGCCGGGGTCGACCTCGTCATCACGACCTACGGGCTCGTCGCCCGTGACATCGAGGCGCTCTCGGCCATCGACTGGGACCGCCTCGTCCTGGACGAGGCCCAGAACATCAAGAACAGCGCCGCCCGGCAGGCCCAGGCGGTCCGGCGCATCAGCGCGGCCCGGCGGGTCGCTCTCACCGGGACTCCCGTCGAGAACCGCCTGGCCGAACTGTGGTCGATCATGGAGGTCCTCAACCCGGGCTTCCTCGGGTCGGCCAACGCGTTCCGCCAACGCTTCGCCGTGCCCATCGAACGCTACGGGGACGACGATGCTGCCGGGCGGCTCCGCCGGGTGACGGCGCCGTTCATCCTGCGTCGCCTCAAGTCCGACCGTTCGATCATCGCCGATCTGCCCGAGAAGCTCGAGATGACCGTCTACTGCTCGCTCACGCGCGAGCAGGCGACCCTCTACCAGGCAGTCGTCGACGAGATGATGGAGCGGATCGAGGCGAGCGAAGGGATCGAGCGGCGCGGGCTGGTCCTCGCCACGATGCTGCGACTCAAGCAGGTCTGCAACCACCCGGCCCAGATGCTCGCCGACGGCTCACCCCTGGCCGGGCGATCCGGCAAGCTCGAGCGGGTGGAGGAGATCCTCGAGGAGGTCCTCGCCGAGGGTGACCGCGCGCTTCTGTTCACCCAGTTCGCCGCGTTCGGGGCGCTCCTTCGGACGCACCTGCGCGATCGATTCGGGCGGGAGGTCCTCTATCTCCACGGCGGGACCCGGAAGGCCGATCGCGACGCGATGGTCGCCCAGTTCCAGGGCGACGGCGGCCCGCCGATCCTGATCCTTTCCCTCAAGGCTGGAGGGACGGGCCTCAACCTCACCGCGGCCAACCACGTGATCCACGTCGATCGGTGGTGGAACCCCGCCGTCGAGGATCAGGCGACCGACCGCGCGTACAGGATCGGCCAGCGCCGGAACGTGCAGGTCCGCAAGCTCGTGTGCGCCGGCACACTCGAAGAGCGGATCGCCGCGCTCCTCGAATCGAAGCGCGCCCTCGCCGAGCGCGTCGTCGGCACCGGCGAGACCTGGCTGACAGAGCTGTCCACCGCCGAGCTGCGCGACCTCGTCGCGCTCTCGGCCGACGCCGTGGCGGAGGGCTGACGATGCCGTTCGGTCGCCGCCGCCGGTCCTCCTACCGCTGGGATCCTCCGTATCCCCCGGCGAGCCCACCGCGCCCGGTGAAGGACGGCCTCCGGGCGAAGAGCCAGCGGGGCGCCATCGGCGAAACGTGGTGGTCACAGCGCTTCATCGAGGTGCTCGAGGACTTCCATGAAGGTCCGCGGCTCGCGCGCGGCCGGGCGTACGCCCGGCGCGGCCAGGTCATCGACATGGACGTGGAAGCGGGCGAGGTCAGCGCGCGCGTCCAGGGCTCGCGGGCGAGGCCCTACAGCGTGAGCATCTGCGTGACGGCTCTCGACGACGCCGACTGGGCCCGCGTCGAAGACGCGATGGCGAGCCGGGCCGTCTTCCTGGCCCGGCTCCTCGCGGGCGAGATGCCGCACGAGATCGGGGACGCGTTCGCCGCAACCGGGCTGTCGCTCTTCCCGGCCACCGCCGACGACCTCGACACCGACTGCTCCTGCCCGGACTGGGAGAACCCCTGCAAACACATCGCGGCCGTCTACTACCTCCTCGCCGAAGCGTTCGACCGAGATCCGTTCCTCATCTTCGCCTGGCGTGGTCGCCCGCGCGGGCGCCTCCTCACCGAGCTCCGCGCGCTCCGCGGCCAGGGTGCCGACACGGCGGTCGCCGGCGTCGTCGACGAACCGGACGCGGCGCTCCCGGCGCAAGCGGACGTGATGTTCGGGTTCGTCGGGCTCGGCGAGGTCGACCTCACCGGCGAGATCACCGGCGAGCTGGTTCGTCGGTTCTGGGAACCGGCCGGCGACCTCGCATCTGTCCGCGTCGAACCGCGCGCGGTGGCGATGCCGGACGCGATCCTGCGGGACCTCGGGCCATCGGGACTCTCTGTCGCCGGGCGTCCCATCGAGGATCTCCTGGCCCCCGCCTACCGGGCGATCGCGGCGGCGGCCGTCCGGATCGCCGGCGGCGAGCCGGAGGACGGGGCGCCGGAGGACGGGGCGCCGCTGGAACCAGGCCCGCCGGCACAGCCCACCTCGCCCGTCGGCCGCAAGCCCGCTCCGGCGGGGCGCAAGCCCGCTCCGGCGGGGCGCAAGCCCGAACGAGGTCCCTCCCTTGACCAGCTGGAGCAGCTGATCGAGGACGCCACGGTGGACTGCTATGACGAATCCGGGGAACGAACGGGCCTCCTCGAGATGCTCGCCGAGCATCTCGAGATCCCGTTCGTCACGACAGTCCTGGGGGTGGCCGTCACCGTCACCGCAGTCGAGCTCACCACTTCAGACGAGATCGTCGCGGTCTGCCGGCGCGGTCGTGGCCTGCTCAGGGTCGCGCTGCTCGAACTGCCGATGCCAGATCCGCGACCGGGCGGCGCCGAGTGGGTTGACGCGTACCGCCACTGGGCGCGACCGCGCTGATCCGCCTCGGGGCATCCGGGTTGGCTCGGCGCCGACCGGGTATCATTCCGCCCGTTCACGCATGTGAATGGACCGCAAGGTCCTGCACAGATTGAGCGTCGGTTTCTGGTTCGACGCTCGATCTGAGGTCGTGAACATCGCGCGCCTGTAGCTCAGCGGATAGAGCGTCGGCCTCCGGAGCCGAAGGTCGCAGGTTCGAATCCTGTCGGGCGCGCCACTACCCCGACCGTCCTCGACGATGGCGTCCGACCCGACGTGCCGATGCCGTGAGCGTTGGCGAGGACGTCGGCAGAGCGGACCCGATCCGGGGTCGTCACCCGGAAGAATGGCCAGAGCATCCGGGCATAGCTCTCGACCGTCCGGGTCGAACCCGAGCGACTGCGCTTCTCGACCAGGAACGCGTAGACCGCCTCCTCCCACGCGGTGGGCGTGCCGGATTGGAGTGCCGGGAGCGATAGCGGCGGCATCAGTCGTGACGGTCGTCTAGAGTCCGCGGATGCGCACCCTCGACTGGCGTCCCGCGCTCCAGGTCGCACACGACGCCGCACTCGACTGGCTGGAGCATCTCCCCGAGCGACCGATCCGGCCGGAGAAGTCGTACCAGGAGATGCTGGAGGTCTTCGGCGGACCCGTGCCCGAGGTGGGTGAGACATCCGAGCGCGTCGTGGCGTCGGTCGCCGAGGCGGCTCGTCCGGGCCTGATGGCGATGAACCACGCGCGGTTCTTCGGGTGGGTCATCGGCGGAGCGATGCCGGCAGGGGTGGCGACCGACTGGCTGGTCGCGGCATGGGACCAGAACACCGCCGCCGGCGAGCCCACCCCGGCGATGTCGGCGATGGAGGCGGTGACGGCAGGCTGGCTGCTCGAGTTGCTCGATCTGCCGCGTTCGGCCTCGGTGGCGTTCGTCACCGGTGGCCAGATGGCGAACCTGGTGTGCCTCGCGGCGGCCCGCGAACGGGTGCTCGCCGGTGCCGGGTGGGACGTGGCCGCGGACGGGCTCATCGGAGCGCCGCCGGTCACCGTCCTCGTCGGCGACTACGTCCATCACACGGTCGGAAAGGCGCTGCGGATCCTCGGTCTCGGGGAGGGTCGGGCCGTGCGCGTGCCCACCGACGCGAACGCCCGCATGCGCGCCGATGCCCTGCGGTCCGCGCTCGCCGCCGTAACCGGGCCGACGATCGTCTGTGCCCAGGGTGGGGAGGTGAACACCGGCGGCGTCGACCCGATCGCCGAGATCGCCGACGTCGTCGCCGAGCATCGCCGCGCGAACCCGGCCTGGCTTCACGTCGATGGCGCGATTGGACTCTTCACCCGGACCTCGCCCCGGCTTGCGCCGTTGCTCCGCGGCGTGGAGCGGGCCGACTCGTGCTCGACGGACGCGCACAAGTGGCTGAACACGCCATACGACTGCGGGATCGCCATCGTCGCGGACGCCGACGCGCACCGGCGGGCGATGACGCTCCATGCCGACTATCTGCCCCCGATCGGATCGGCGCGCGATCCGATCGACTGGAACCCGGAGATGAGCCGGCGGTCACGAGCAGCGGCCGTGTACGCCACGATCCGACAGCTTGGCCGGACCGGGATCGCCGAGATGGTGGAGCGGGACTGCGCCATGGCGCGGCGCATCGCGGACGGCCTCCGGCGGGTCGACGGGATCGAGGTCCTCAACGAGGTCCAGCTCAACCAGGTACTCGTTCGTTTCCGGGATCCGGCCGGCGTCGGCGACGATGCCCACACGACGAAGGTGCTTGGCCGGGTGCAGGGCAGTGGCGTCGCCTATCCGACGCCGACGACGTGGAACGGCAGCGCCGCCGTCCGGATCTCCGTGTGCAACTGGTCGATCGAGGAATCCGACGCGGACCTGACGGTGGCGGCCCTGGTCGAGGCTCACACCGCCACCTGAAACGCGTTCCTGCCCGATCACCCACGGGGTACTCACCGACGCCGAGCTCAACAAGGACTCGCGGTCCTCCACGTCCGATCCTCGACGCGCTCAAGCCGCCTGGGCTGACGGAGGCAAATTGCCGGCGAGCCGTGGTCGAGGAATTGGCGAACGGCCTCGACGACCTCGCTCCTCTTGGCATCGTCAACTCGGCAGCCGACAGATGGCAACACGATGACCACATCGCGTGTGATTGCCAGTCGACGATCCAGCAAGGCGTCCGCTCGGAACAGCGTCGCAGCAGTGCGGGCGCAGGGAGGTGTGGGCCCCTCGAGGCGAGTCTGAGCGGCTCTCACGGCCTGTAGCCGAATTCCTGCCGCGGCGACGGGAGGAGCGGCGGTGCCGGGCGCGTGGGAGTCGTGACGGTTCAACGATGCGATGGAGGCCGGCCCCGGGCGCGCCTGGGGCGCCCGACGGTCCAGCAGACGCCCCCGGGCGGCAGACCGGGGCTGCCGGGTGGCTCGGCCGAGCGGGTGTGGGCAGGGTCAGGCCGCCGCGCGCCAGGCCAGGTAGCCGACCGAGGCCACTTCCAGCCAGGCCCGGGCGGAGGCTTCGCTGCCCTCGTAGCAGCGCGACAGGCGGCGCCAGCGCCCGAGCTGGGCGAAGGCGTGCTCGACCTTGTAGAGGGGCCAGAGTGGGACGAAGCCGCTCGTACCCGGCGGCGGCGCCTTGATGTCGAGCGCGAGGTGCTTGCGCTCGGCGAGCCTGGCGAGGCCGCGGTAGGCCCGATCGCCGACGATCGCCCGCACGCGCGGGAGATCGGCCAGCCGGTCGCGGAGGAGCTCGCGCGCGGCGACGACGTCGTGGGGCCGGGCGGAGTCCACGCGGGCGGCAACGGGCAGCCCCAGGATCTCGACGAGAAGCGTCCGCTTGGTGCCAATCGTCCGGCCACCCCGGCCACCCGCCTCGTGGAACGTCGGTCCGTAGCGGCCGCCCTTCACCGTCTGGGCGTCGACCATGACCATCGACGGGAGTGCTTCGCGGTCGTGGAGCAGCCGGACGATCGCCGCCAGTCTCGCCATCGCAGCGGCCCACACCCCGTTGGCGCGCCAGCGCCGCCACTGGGCCCAGACCGCCGTCCAGGTCCCGTAGCGCTCGGGCAGGTAGCGCCACTGGCAGCCGGTCCGGGCGATGAACAGCATCGCCTCGACCATCGCTCGGCGCGGGATCTGCGCCGGCGCGCCCCGGCGACCCGGCGGGTCGAACAGGTCGGCGACCAGCTCCCACTGCTCATCGGTCAAGGCGATCGCGAAGCTCATGCCGGCCCGCCTCACGGCCGGCCGTGTCAGCTTCTGTGGCACAAACCCCACGATCCGAACGTGAGAATTCGGCTACAGGCCCTCAGGCGCACTTTGCTGTCCGTCATCTTCGAGCGACTCTTCGCCGATCTCGGATCGGCCGCGAAGCTGGGCCACGTAATCCGGCAACGAAACGAGATCGTCCACCCGAGGGACAACCCCACCGGAACCGCCCTATTCGTTGGCCTCGAGCACATCGAAAGCGCTTCCGGTGGCCGGATCGGCGATGTGCCCCTCGACCTGGCGACCATGACCGGCCGCAAGGCCCGGTTCTTTCCCGGTGACATCGTCTACGGGTACCTGCGTCCCTACCTCAACAAGGTCTGGCTGGCCGATCTCGAAGGCTTCTGTTCCGTCGATCAGTACGTGCTGTCCGTTGACGCGCGTCGCGCGGACGCCGGATTCGTCGCGTTGTTCATCCTCAGCGACGCGTTCTTGTCCCGCGCGCCCATCACGACCACCCCCGGCCAGCTGCCTCGGATTCGGAGTGGCGAGGTCTTGTCGGTGCCGGTGCCGCTCCCATCACTCGACGACCAGCGCCAGATCGCCGCCCGCCTGCGCGAGCAGCTCGCCGAGATCGACCGCGCGAGAGCCGCGCTGGAGGCACAGCGCGCCGCGATCGACGCGCTGCCGGCCGCGCTGCTGCGCGAGGCATTCGGGCCAGCCCGGCCGCTGGGCGGGTAGGCGGTGTGGCCGAGTATCGCGTGACCGCGCTCTACTACCGCTTCACGTCCGAGATCGAGCACGACCGTTTCGAGAAGGCCGCACCGGCGTCCGGCGTCCTCGGCTCGTTCTCCTGCACTCTCGCCGACCGTGTCCTCGAGGCGATCCCGTCGGTCGAGTTCCGGGACCGCCAAGCCGCCAGGGACGCGCTCGAGCCGCACTTGCGCGACTGGGAGGAGTCCGCATACCTCTCTGCTCGGGCGTTTCGGATCCGCTTCGTGTACGACCGCTCGTCTGTCGAGGAAGTCGATCCGCAGCCGGGGGTGATCAACCTCTTCGCGGAGCTTCACGGCTCCGGTTTCGCTACTGCCACGCTTACCATCGCGCAGCGCGACAACGCCGAATACCCGCCGTTCGATGCTCACTTCCGACGCATCTATGAAGGAGCGGGCTGCGTCAAGGGGGTGGTCTGGGCGTCATTCC
>CAZVPS010000051.1:0-11981 GCA_964629105.1 uncultured Anaerolineaceae bacterium | reverse complement strand
ATTCGCTCCGGCCGGGGCGCGCGCGGCCGGTGCTCGGCCGCGTCGTGGCGGGCCGCCTCCTCGCGCGCCTGCCGGACCCGGGCGGCGAGCTCGTCGGCCTCGATCGGGACGTCGAAGCGAGCCCGGCCGGACTCGCCGCGGAACGGCATCCCCTGGCGCTCCACCGCGTCGAGGCTCATCTGGAGCGCGGCCGTCTTCTGGCGGGCAACCTCGCGGACGTAGGCCGCCTCCTCGCCCGGCGTCATCGGGCGGCCCCGGACGATCTCCTTCGGCTTGCCGACCGACAGCCAGGCGAGGTGGTAGCGATCCATGCTCCCCCAAGCGTCGGCCAGGGTCTCGTCGGACAGCTGGAGCCAGGGGCGCAGGGCGCCCATCGAGGGGGCGCCGGCCAGGCGCTCGCCCTCGGCGATGAGGCGCTTCGTCTGCTCGATCAGCTCGTCGCGGGTCACGGGAGGGAGTGTAGCCGGCCCTCTTCCCGCCGGCCCACGCACGGTTTCGCCGTCGACCACGCTGGGCTTGCCGCTTTGCCACGCGTGGGACAGGCAGCCGGCGCGTCGAACGGAGCGTGCTCGTGGCCGATTCCGTGCATGACACCGGGGTGGCGGGGCCGTCACGGGGCGGGTGCGCGCCGCCGCCCGCACGCCCCCGGCGCCCTACCCGCCCGAGGCGGCCACGATCCATGCCTCCCGCGCCGCGCGCAGGCGCGCCGACCATGGACCTGGAACGCCTCCGGCAATCGGGGCGCCATTCAGCGCGACGAGCGGCTGGAATCCCGCCACGGACGAGCAGAGCAGCACCTCGTCGGCCGCGAGGAGGTCGCCGGGCGTGACCCACGCCTCCTCGGCAGCAAGTCCGAGCGCGGCGGCACCCTCTGGACGGAGGAGCCAGTCGCGCGTGGTGCCGGCCAGGATCCCGGCCGCGAGCGGCGGGGTCAGCACGCGCTTACCGACAAGCATCGCCACGTTCGCCGTCGTCGCCTCCGCGACGTGCCCGTCGGTCGTGAGCGTGATCGCGTCGTCGGCGCCGGCCCGCTCCGCCTCGAGCTTCGCGTGGACGTGGTCGGCCCGCGACGTTGTCTTCACGGACGCCAGCGGGTGCGCCGGGTCGCGCCGGCCGGTCGCGATCACCGCTCGCACGCCCCGGGCCAGGACATCCGCGGCGACCGGCACGTGCGGCCAGGCCTGGACGACCACCGTCGGGGCCAGCTCCCGCCACCCGGCCGGCAGCAGCCCTCGGCCAACCGGTGCGCCACGACTTACCGTGATCCGCACGGCGGCGTCCGCGGGCGCGTTCGCCGCGACCACGGCGGCGATCCCCGCCGCCAACTCCCTGTCGGAGAGCGGCATCGGGATCGCGAGGATGCCCAGGCCCTCGCGCAGCCGGGCGAGGTGGAGCCCGATCTCGATCGCGACGCCCCGCCGCACCCGGAGCGTCTCGAAGAGCCCGTCGCCCAGCTGGAAGCCGCGGTCGCCGACGCGGAGCGCCGGCTCGTCGGCCGCCACCAGCCGCCCGTCGACCCAGGCGATCGGGCGGGCTCCCGGGCCGCCTGCTTCGGTTTCGCTCACTCCGCCTCCTCGCCCTCGACCACCGCCGCGATGGCCCGCAGCGGGCCGCGGGCTTTCGTTCGCGTCTCCTCCCACTCCTCCGCCGGGTCGCTCCGCCAGGTGATCCCGCCGCCCACGTGAAGCGTCAGCCGCCGCCCGTCCGCCACGAACGTCCGGATCAGGATCGACGAGCCCATCGCCCCGCCGGCGTCGAGCCACAGCGCCGCGCCGCAGTATGGACCGCGGCGGACCGGCTCGAGCGACTCGATCAGCTCCATCGCCCGGATCTTGGGCGCGCCGGTGATCGAGCCGCCGGGAAAGGTCGCCACCAGCAGGTCGAAGGCGTCGCGCCCGGGCGCCAGCCGGCCGGTCACCGTCGACACGAGGTGCTGCACCGACGGGGTGCGCTCCAGGCGCCACAGCCGGGGGACGCGGACGCTCCCCGGCCGGCAGACGCGCCCGAGGTCGTTGCGCAGGACGTCGACGATCATCGTGTTCTCGGCGCGGTCCTTCCCCGACGCGAGCAGCTCCGCCGCCAGGGCGCGGTCCTCGGCGCGCGTGCGGCCGCGAGGCCGGGTGCCCTTGATCGGGTCGGTCCGGACGCGGCCGGCCGCGTCAAGCGCGAGGAAGGGCTCCGGCGAGGCCGAGACGACGGCGCGTCGTGGGCCGTCGGGCGACGCTCGCCCGAGATCGACGAACGCCGTGAATGCCGCCGGCTCCCCCGTTCGAAGGCGCCGGAAGACCGACCACGGCTCGCCGTCGAAGGGGGCCACAAGCCGCCGGCTGAGGTTCGCCTGGTAGAGCTCGCCGGCGGCGATCGCCGCTCGGACCGCCTCGACCCGGGCGATCCAGGTCGCGCGATCGATCTCCGAGCGGAAGGCCAGCCGGGGGAAGGCCGGCTCCCCGCGGAGGGGCACGCGCACCGCCGCCTCGGCGCGCGCCCGGACGCCCGCGAGGGTCCGGCCGAGGGCGGCTTCGTCACCATCGACCGCCCGCCCGCCGAGCCACGCCCGTCCGTCGCGGCCGTCCCAGGCGATCGCCCAGGCGTGCAGGCCCAGGCGCAGGTCCGGCAGGCCCTGGTCGTCGACCGCCCGCACCGGGAGGCGCTCCAGGCGGCGCCCGAAGTCATACCCGAGGTGCCCGACGAGCCCACCGGCGAAGGGCGGCGCGCCGGGCGGCATTGGCGAACGGTCGAGCCGGGCGAGCGCGGCGCGCGCCGCCGCGAAGGGATCCACGCCGGGGCTCGAACCCTCCACCACCGTCACCGGCTCCGCGACGAGGAACGACCAGCGCCCCGCCCGGCCCGGTCGCGCGCTCTCGAGGAGTGCCAGCCCAGGCAGGTCCCGGAACGCGTCCGCGGCGTCGGCCGGCGCGATCCCGTCGAGCGCGGGGAGACGCTCCAGGATGAATAGGGCAACGGTGTCGGGCGCGGGCATGGGCGGATTATCCGCGCCCGCGGGCCGCGATCAGCGCGCCTCGCCCCGTAGAATCCTCCCGAGAAGCCAGCAGGGGAGCCGCATGCGCGCACGAGACCACGGAATCGTCCTGGGCCGGCTGGGGCCGGGCCCGCTCAATGCGATCACCGACGTGGCCGGGGTGCGGGTCGGGCACACGACGCTGATCCGCGGCGAGGGGCCGCGCGTCGTCGGCCAGGGACCGGTCCGGACCGGCGTGACGGTGGTCGTCCCGCACGACGGCGACGCCTTCATCGAGCCCATCTTCGCCGGCTGCCACCGCCTCAACGGCAACGGCGAGCTGACCGGCCTCGAGTGGGTCCGCGAATCCGGTTTCCTGACGAGCCCGATCGCCATCACGAACACCCACTCCGTCGGCGTCGTCCACGACGCACTCCTCGCCCACGCCGTGCGCGCCCACGGGCCCCACGCCGACTTCTGGTCGCTGCCCGTGGTGGGTGAGACCTACGACGGGGTGCTCAACGACATCAACGGCTTCCACGTCCGCCCGGAGCACCTCGACGCGGCCCTCGAGGCGACGGCGAGCGGCCCAGTCGCGGAGGGCGCGGTGGGCGGCGGGACGGGGATGATCTGCCACGAGTTCAAGGGCGGGATCGGCACGGCGTCGCGGGTGGTCCAGGCCGACGCCGGCGGCTTCACCGTCGGCGCGCTGGTCCAGGCAAACTACGGGTCGCGCGAGCTGCTGCGCCTCGACGGCGTGCCGATCGGCGAGGCGATACCGGTGGGCGTGGTCCCCAGTCCCTGGGACGCGGCCAAGGCCCTGGCGCGCGCCCGGACCGGCGGGCGCAGCGGCGCCCTCGAGCCCGGGGCCGGCTCGATCATCGTCGTCGTCGCCACCGACGCCCCGCTCCTGCCCCACCAGTGCGAGCGTCTCGCCCAGCGGGCCGGCCTCGGCATCGCCCGGATGGGAGGGATCGCGTCGACAAGCTCGGGCGACATCTTCATCGCCTTCGCCACCGGCAACCGGGGGCTCCCCGGGCCGTCGTCCGAGCCCGCGGCTGCCGCCCGGATCGTCCACGACGTCCGCATGCTCGACGACACGCGAATCACCCCGCTCTTCCAGGCGGCCGTGGAGGCGGTGGAAGAGGCGATCGTCAACGCCCTGCTCGTCGCCGAGACGATGACCGGGGCGGACGGCATCACGGCCCACGGCCTCGACGGCGACCTGGTGGTCGAGATCATGGCCCGGTACGGCCGCGGCCCGAAGGCGCGACCGGCCTGACGAGGCGCTGGCGGCACTGGCGCTCCTCGATCGGCGCGGCGAGGCGCTGGCCCGGCACGGGCCGGCGGGCCCTACCGCTCGATCGGGACCTCGACCATGCTGCCCCATTCCGTCCAGGAACCGTCGTAGTTGCGGATGCGCCGGAACCCGAGGAGCTCGTGCAGGACGAACCACGTGTGGGACGGCCGCCCGCCGATCCGCTCCGGGCCGGTGCGTGCGGCCCGGGCCGGGTCGGCCTCAGCCAACGTGGTTCGTGCCATCGCGACGGGCGAACTCGGCGAACCGCTCGCGGCAGGCGGCGGTCTCGCGCAGCGCCTGGCGGACGATCCAGGGATCCACCCGCGGCGAATCCTCGAGGGTGAGCGTCGGGCCGTACGGGCCATCCTCGAGGAAGATCCCCGACGCGTTCCGGTAGTCGGCCATCCAGTTCGCCTGCAGGGCGATGAGCACGTCGAGGACGGCCGCGCGGTCGAAGAGCCAGTCGAGGTGGCGGGCGTTGAGCGCGGCGACCAGGTCGTCGAGCCGGACCGGCTGACCGCGCTCGAGGCGGGCGACCAGGTCGATCACGCGGACGGCGGTGAACGGGTCGCCGGCCTCCGCCACGACGGGCGGCGCGAGGCGCGGGTCGGGGAGGCCGTCGGGGGCGCGACGCAGCCGCAGGTCGCCGGGAGCGGCGGCGCGTCGGTCGGTCACGGTCGAGTCCCCCGTCAGGAGCCCGGGATTGGGGACGGGACAGTAGCACAGGGCCGCGGGCGGGTCGGCGTCGTCGTCGGCCGCGTCGTCGGCGGCCCGGGACGCGGGCCACGGCGTCGCGGCGGCCCTTCCGTGAACGGGCCGTTCGTCCCCGCTGAGTCGCGACTCTCCGGCACTCCCCGGTTGCATGCTGGCGGCCGCAGAATGGAGGGTGCCGCCGCCGTGCGCCGCGGCGCCGAGCGCCGCACCGCTGAGCGGCGGCCGGCAGAGCGGTGGGCAGAGCGGTCGGCAGAGCGGTCGCCGGAGCGACCGGCGGAGCCCGAGCGGGAGGTGCTGCGGTGTCGGACGAGGTGCTCGTCGCGTACGCGACGCGACACGAATCGACGCGCGGGATCGCCGCGGCGATCGCGGAGGTGCTGGGCGCGGCCGGCGTCGCGGTGCGCTTCGAGGCGCTCGATGCGGTCGGTGACCTGCGGGTGTTCCGAGCCGCGGTCATCGGCTGCACGGTCTTCGCCGGGGAGTGGATGCCGGGCGCACACGCCTTCCTCGCGGCCCACGAGCGGCAGCTGGAGGCGATACCGGTCTGGCTCTTTGCGTCGGGCCCGTCGGAGCCGCTCCCCGACGGGACGATCGTGGACGTGCCGACCGCCCTGATCGGCGTGATCGAGCGGATCGGACCGCGCGACGTGGCTCTCTTCGCGGGATCGCTCCAGCCGCACCACATCGGGGCCGGTCTGCGCATCCTCGCCCGCCTCGCGCGATCGAGCTTCACCGAGCACCGCGACTGGACGGCGGTGGAGCGCTGGGCCCGGCATGTCGCCGAGGAGCTGGGCGAGCCGGCTGCCTGACGCGGCCCGCACGCGGCCCGCACGTGGCCCGGTGAAGGAATCCTGACCGTCTCTCCACCCGTTCTTCGGGTGAATGGTGCATCGTTCCCGCACCATGGATGACGACCGCTTCCGCGTGCCCGGCGCGCCCGACCCCGCCCCACCCGCCTGGCCACCGTCCGGCTGGACGCCGCCGCCGCCCGTCGGAGGGCGCCCGGCCCTGTTGCTCGCCGCGCTCGCCCTCGCCGCCTTCGTCACCTTCTTGCTCGGCGTCTCCGTCGGGCAGGGCGGGCTGGCGGGCCCCGGACCGGAGCCGACCCCGGCCTACTCCCCCTCCGCCGAGAGACCGGACTGGCGCCTCCTCGACGAAGCGTACGACCTCCTCGACCAGCACTACGTCGATCCGGAGGCGCTCGACCCCCTCGCCCTGGAGCGGGGGGCGCTCGTCGGCATGACCGAGAGCCTTGACGACCGGGGCCACACGGGCTACCTGACGCCCGAGGACGTCAAGGCGCGCGACGATTCGCTCTCCGGAACGTTCGTCGGCGTCGGCGCCGTGCTGGACCAGCAGGACGGGCGGCTCCTCATCGTCCGCGTTCTCCGCGACAGCCCCGCGGAGCGGGCCGGCGTGACCGCGGGCGACGAGATCGTGACCGTGGACGGGGTCAGCGTCGCGGGCATGACCGTGGACGAGGTCGTCCCGAAGGTGCGCGGGCCGGAGGGCTCGAAGGTCACCCTGGAGCTGAAGGGGCCGGCAGGCTCCACGCGCTCGGTGACGATCACCCGTGCCAAGCTGGACCTGCCCCTGGTCTCGTGGGCGTTCGCACCCGGCACCCGGGACGCGGTGATTCGCCTGGAATCGTTCTCGGCCGGCGCGGCGAAGGCGGTGGCGGCCGCGCTCCGGGAGGCGCTCGACCAGGGCGCCGAGGGCGTGGTCCTCGACCTGCGCGGCAACCCCGGCGGCTACGTGAACGAGCCCGTGGAGACGGCCGCGCTCTTCCTCGAGGACGGGGTTGTCTACCGCTCGGTCGAACGCAGCGGGAAGGAGACGCCGCACCCGGTGGAAGGGTCCGCGATGGCGCCCGACCTGCCGCTCGTCGTCCTCGTCGACGACCAGACCGCGAGCTCGGCGGAGATCCTGACCGGCGCCCTCCAGGACGCCGGCCGCGCCCGCGTCGTCGGCGTGCAGACCTACGGAACCGGCACGGTCGTGAACACCTATCCCCTCAAGGACGGCGGAGCGCTCACGATCGGCACCGAGCGCTGGCTCACGCCGAGGGGCCGGGCCATCTGGCGGGAGGGCCTCGTGCCCGACGAAGTCGTGGAGCTGCCGGAGGGGGCCGCCCAGGTCGTCCCGGACGACTTCGCGACCCTGGGCGGCGGCGGCCTCGCGGCCACCCGCGACGCGCAGCTGAAGGCGGCGCTCGCCGCGCTCGACCGCGCGAAGGCGGGGGCCCGCCCCGTCCTGGATCGAGCCGCCTGACCGGTCAGCCGCGCGGTCGCGGGCCCGGCCCGCGGGTCCTCAACCCGCGAGCCAGTCGTCGATCGCGGACCGGAACGCCGCCGGAGCCTCGTACTGGGGGAGATGGCCGACGCCGGGCATGAGGACGTAACGGGACCCCGGGATCGCGTCGGCGAGCGCCCGATTCCAGGCCAGGCCGCAGATCCAGTCATGCTCGCCGGTGATGACGAGCGTCGGGCAGCGGACCGTGCCGAGGAGATCCCGGTAGTCCGCGTCCTCGCGCTCCCCCGTCCACGCGTCGACGATCGGCGAGTGCCAGCGCAGCTCGCGGCGGATGCGCTCGATGTGGGCGAGCGAGGTCGGATCCTCGGGCTCGGCGAAGTAGAAGGGAAGGAAGACCCGGAGCGCCGCGACGAGCTCCTCTTCGGTCTGGCCGGTCTGCCCGACCTGGTCCCGCCACACGTGGAGCGCCTCGTTGAACCATGGCCGATCGCGGAGGCGATCGAGGGCCCGCTCCCGCTCGGCGTCGGCGACGGCCGGATCCAGCGATCCGGCCCCGGCGTAGCCGGACACGACGATCAGCCGCGCGACGCCCTCGGGATGGAGGGCCGCCCACGCCGGCCCGACGAGACCACCCCACGAGTGCCCCATCACCGTGACGGGTCCCAGGCCGAGCGCCCTCCGCGTCGACTCGAAGAAGCCCGCCAGCTCGACGAGTCCGTAGCGTCCTCGGTCGCGGGCGGTGGCGTCCGCCCCGAGCCCGGCGCGTTCACGAGGTAGCAGCGGAAGCGATCGAGGACGGGCACGACGTCCGCCTGGGCGAGGTGCGCGGGCAGACCTGGGCCACCCTCCGTCCAGATGAGGGGCTCGCCGTCGCCGAGCGCCTCCCATTCGACGGCGCATCCGTCCGGGAAGACGGTCAGCTGCTCAAGCTCGATGACCGGCAGGTCGACGGGCGCAGCGTTCATGGCGCAGTCCTCCGGCGACGGGGGACGCCGCCGACGGTCGCCTACAGGAGCTCGTGATTGGCGGTCGCCGTCGGCTGGCCCTCGGCCGGGCGCGGCTCCTCGCCGGGCCCGTACGCAGCAGGCGCGTCGCCGGAGCCGGCGCCCGACTGCAGGACGGGCAGCGGCTGGACCGCCTGGCCCTCCAGCGCCCCGACGCCGTAGGGCACCCACTTCGAGGGGTCCTGGAGGCGGTGCGCCTCTTCGTTGCCCCGGGCGTGCGTCTCGACGAACCCGGCCGGCTCGATCCACATCTTCTTGCCGTCGAGGAGCGCGGTGATGCCCTCCTGGCCGGGCTCCGGCCGCGGGTTCTGGCACCAGCGGCAGCTCGCCCGGTCGTGGGGCGTGTAGGCCGTCGGCTCCTCGTACGTCGTGATGTAGCCCTCGTAGTTCCGGAGCACGATCTTGTGGTCCGAGTACGAGATCAGGTAGTTCGGCATGACCGGGATCTTCCCGCCGCCGCCGGGCGCGTCGACGATGTACTGCGGGACGGCGTAGCCGGAGGTGTGGCCGCGGAGCCCTTCGATGATCTCCAGCCCCTTCCCGATCGGCGTCCGGAAGTGGCCGGCGCCCTCGACGAGGTCGCACTGGTAGAGGTAGTACGGCCGCACGCGGATCTCGACGAGCTTCTGGACGAGGTCGCGCTGGATGTGGACGCAGTCGTTCACCCCGGCGAGGAGGACCGACTGGTTCCCCAGCGGCACGCCGGCCCGGGCGAGCGTGTCGCAGGCGCGGGCGAGCTCGGGCGTGATCTCGTTCGGGTGGTTGACGTGGATGTTCATCCAGATCGGGTGGTACTTCGCCAGCATCTCGCCGAGCTCCTCGTCGATCCGCTGGGGCAGGAAGCCGGGGACCCGGGAGCCGATCCGGACGATCTCGACATGGGGAATCTCGCGGAGGCCGCGGAGGACCGTCTCGAGGAGCTTGGGCGCCAAGGTCAGGCCGTCGCCGCCGGAGATGAGGACGTCGCGGACCTGGGGCGTGCGGCGGATGTAGTCGAGCTGGGCCTCATGCTCGCGGCGGTTGAAGTTCTGGCCCGCGTCGCCGACGATCCGGCTCCGGGTGCAGTAGCGGCAATAGCTCGCGCACTGGGTCGTGATGAGCATAAGGACCCGGTCGGGGTAGCGGTGGACGAGGCCCGGGACCGGGGAGTGGCGGTCCTCTGAGAGCGAGTCCTCCATCATCCCGGTGAACGCGCGCAGCTCCGAGCCGACCGGGATCACCTGGCGGCGGATCGGGTCGTCTGGATCGTCGGGATCGATGAGCGAGACGAAGTAGGGCGTGATGTCCACCCGGAACTTGTCGGGTGCCGAGAGGCCCTCGCGCTCGTCATCGGTCAGGTTGAGGACCTGCTCGAGCTCCTCGAGCGTGTTCAGGCGCTTCGAGAGCTGCCAGCGCCAGTCGTTCCACTTCTCGTCCGGGACGTCCTCCCAGATCCGGGCCCGGCGGCTGACCGCCGGCTTGCCGTCGGGGCCCAGGCGCTTCGCCGGGTCGCGCAGGTTGACGAACGGCGCCGCGTCGCTCCTCGTGGCGACCGTCGCCGTGATCTCCGTCGCGTCCATCCCGTCGTGGTCCCTTTCCGCGGCTCCGGCGCCTGCATAGATCCTATGCAGAGTGCATGGTGCTGGGATGATACCGGTCCCGGCCGCGGGGGTCCACCCCGCGATCACTCCGCCTGGCCTGCCCGGCGTGGCCACCGGGACCCGCCATGGCCCGATCGGGGGATGTCGGCGGGGCTTGGAGCGGGGGCTACAATCCGCGTGCCATCCGGCGCGGGATCATCCTGGAGGAACACATGACCGTTGATCGCAGGGCGCTCGCTGGCGCGCTCGCCGCTCTCCTCCTCGTCGCCGCGTGCGGCGGCTCGGCAACCCAGGCGCCCGGGGCGACGCAGGCTCCAGGCGCCACCCAGGCGCCGGGCGCCACGGAGGCGTCGGGGGCGACCCAGGAGCCCACGGAGACCCAGGCGCCCACGGAGACCCAGGGCCCTGACGTGAGCCTGATCCCGGGCGCCGCCGGGGACCTGGAGGCCAAGCTGCCGTCCGAGGTCAACGGCGTCAAGTTCCAGAAGACGAGCTTCGACGGCGGCACCATCCCCGGCGGCATCCCGATCGGAGAGGGGGACGAGGACTTCGCGAAGTTCCTCGCCGAGACCGGCAAGTCGCTGAGCGACGTCAGGATCGCGATCGCGAGCCCGACCGACTCCACGGCCTCCGGGAGCCTCGTGATGGCGATCCAGGTCAAGGGCGCGCCGTCCGACAAGCTGCTCGCCTGGGTGACGAAGGACGCCACCGACATGGAGAAGACGACCGTCGGCGGCAAGGAAGTCTACGGGGCGGCGGCGGGCGGCTTCGGCGCGTACTTCTACGTCAAGGACGACGTGATCTTCTACGTCCTCTCCATGGGCGGCGACCCCTCCCTGGCCGAGGGGATCTTCAAGCAGCTGCCCTGACGTCCGGGGCTTCGGCCCCTGCGCGATCCCGAGCGACAGGCCCGGCCCGCGCGCCGGGCCTGTCCACGCCCGTCGTGCGTCACCCCGGCCCAGCTGGAGACGGCGCGAGCGCTCCAGCAGGAGCACGGCCTCGCCTTCCCGCTCCTCGAGGCGAGTGCGGAGGCGGTCCCCCTCCCGGACGCCTCGTTCGACCTCGCGATCAGCGAGTACGGCGCCGCGATCTGGTGCGACCCGTACCGCTGGATCCCCGAGGCGGCGCGGCTCCTGCGCCCGCATTTCGGCGGTCTCGGGCGCATCGAATGGCCCGACGACGGGTCGGTCGAGTTCTGCCTGGGCCACGGCGACATGATCCGAGTGCTCCGCACCAGCGGCTTCGACGTGGAGAACCTGGTGGAGCTGCGTGCACCGGAGGGCGCGACGACCCGCTACCCGTACGTGACCCCGGAGTGGGCCCGCCGCTGGCCGTCCGAGGAGGTCTGGATCGCCCGCAAGCGCGACTGAGAGCGCGCCGACTGCCGAGCCCCGACGGCTACTCGCCGATGACGCTCCAGAGCAGCCCCATCATGATGAAGAAGCCGCTGAAGAGGGAGATGAGGGCGACGGCGCCGTATGGCGACGCTGCGGTGTTCTGGAACTGCGGGATCAGGAAACCGAAACCGATGACCCAGGCCACGGCGAGGAACGCGAAGAGGTAGCGGGTGCTGGGGCCGGTCAGGGCGCGAACCCAGCCAATCGACCCGGAGCGGCGCTCCGGCGACATCGCGGCACGCAGGAAGACCAGGACGAAGCCACCCGCGATGATCCCCGCGATCCCGAACTGGATCGGGTGCTGGATCGCCGTGACGAAGATCTGCACCGGATCGGCCTCCGCACCGAGGAGCTGAGTCGGCCCGCGGCGCCGCCTCCGGCCGCGCAGCGGTTGAACGCGCGGAATGATAGCAGCGGCATTCCCGAGCTGGCCATCGTGTGTACTCGTCCGGTACCTCCGTTACAGATCGACTCCGACCGGCGCCACGCCGACTCCGACAGCGGCCCGGGTGCTCGGCGGGCGCCAGGCGGCCGAGGACCCGGACGGGGACCCGCCCGTGGCCATGGAGCCGGACCCGCCCCGCTCGTCCTCCGCCTTGCGTTCGACGCACGACCGGGCCGCAGGTCAGCGCCCGTCGGCAGGTTCTCGCCGGCCGGACGCAACGAACCTGCCAGCGGGGTGGCCTGCCCCGGTCGGCCGACCCGGCCGGGGCAGGAATGCCGCCGTCCAACGCATCTATGAAGGAGCGGGCTGCGTCAAGGGGGTGGTCTGGG
>CAZVPS010000050.1:0-12257 GCA_964629105.1 uncultured Anaerolineaceae bacterium | reverse complement strand
CCGAGTTCTGGGCGGACGGCCCGCAATCGGAGACGCCGCCGGGTCACTGGAACGTCATCGCCAACCAGGTGTCCGACGCACCCGGGTTCGAGCACCGGATCGGCGGGGCGGGGCCGGAGCTGGACCGCCTCGAATGGGACGTCAAGCTCTACTTCGCGCTCAACGGCGCCGTCCACGACGCGGCCGTCGCCGCATGGGGTCTGAAGGGCCACTACGATTCGGCCCGCCCGATCTCGCTGATCCGCTACATGGGCGGCAAGGGCCAGTCGACGGACACGTCGCTGCCGTCCTACGACCCGGCGGGGCTCCCGCTCGTGCCGGGCCTCATCGAGGTCGTCACGCCCGAGTCAAGCGCCCCGGGGCAGCACCACGAACGACTGGGGGGCCACACCGGCGAGGTCGCCGTCCGCTCGTGGCTCGGCAGCCCGGAGGATCCGAAGACCCAGACGAGCGGCGTCGGGTGGGTCCGCGCCGTGGAGTGGGTGCCCTACCAGCGGCCGACGTTCGTGACCCCCGGCTTCGCGGGCTACGTCTCCGGGCACAGCACGTTCAGCCGCGCGGCGGCCGAGGTCATGACTGCCTTCACCGGCAGCGAGCACTTCCCGGGCGGCCTCGCGACCTGGACGGTGAAGGCCGGCTCGCTCCTCCACGAGGACGGCCCGACACAGGACGTGACGCTCCAGTGGGCGACCTACTACGACGCCGCCGACCAGGCCGGCATCTCGCGGCTCTACGGCGGCATCCACGTCGAGGCCGACGACCTCCAGGGCCGGAAGATCGGCTCCGTGTGCGGCAGGGACGCGTGGGCGCTGGCGCAGCGCTACTTCGACGGCACGGCGGGCGACTGACGCGGCCCGGGCGCGACCCTAGCCGCGCTCCGCGGCCGCGAAGAGCCGCTCGATCACCCGCAGGTTGGCGACGGCGTCCTCGGGCGGCGTCGGCACCGGCTCACCGTCGAGGACCGCCGCGGCGAACCGCTCCGCCTCGACCCCGTACGGATCCGCCGGTTCAAACGTCAGCGTCTCCGTCGCCGGCGCGACGGGCGGGTCGCCCCCGGCCGTCACGTACACGTGCGTCGGGCGATCGGGCGGGATGTTGAACGGGATGCCGATCGAGATCCGGCCCTCGGTCCCGTAGACGTGGACCTGCTGGTCCGGCTCGGCCCGGGTCGAGCAGGTGAAGGTCGCGATGCCGTTACCGAACTCGAGCACCCCGCTCGTCAGGACGTCGACGCCGCTCGCCGCGTCCCGGAGGATCGAGGCCTCCACCCGCGTCGGCTCGGAGCCGAACAGCATCCGCGACAGGTTGACCGAGTAGCAGCCGATGTCGAACAGCGCGCCGCCGCCGTACGCCCGGATGTTCCGGATGTTCGCCGGGTCGTCGTTGTAGTACGAGAACCAGCTGCTGACGGCCGTGAGGCGGCCGATGCGACCCGCCGCGACCAGCTCGCGGACGGCGACCCACGATGGATGGAGCCGGTACATGAACGCCTCCATCAGGGTGACGCCCTCCGCCCGGCAGCCCTCGATCATCCGCTCGGCATCGGCGGCGGTCATCGCCAGCGGCTTCTCGCACAGGACGTGCTTGCCGGCCCGCGCGGCGGCCAGCGTCCACTCGGCATGGAGGTGGTTCGGCAGCGGGACGTAGACGGCGTCCACTTCCGGGTCGGCGAGCAGTCTCTCGTAGGAGCCGTGGACGCGCGCGATCCCGTGCCGGTCGGCCACCGCCCGCGCCCGCTCCACGTCCCGCGACCCGATTGCGACCACCTCGCAGCGGGAGGCCCGCTGGAATCCCGGGATGGCCTTCTCCGTCGCGATCCCGGCCGTCGACAGGATTCCCCAGCGCAGCGTGGCCATCGCCGCCTACCCCCAGGAGGTCTCGGTCACCGGACGGAGCGCCACCTCGAGAATCCGGTGGTTCCGGGGGCGGGTGAGCACGAAGAGAACTGTCTCGGCCACGTCCGTCGGCGCCATCATGCCCGCCAGGGCCGGCATCTCCGGGGTCCTGCCCCGCCCCATCGCGAAATCCGTCGCGACCCCTCCGGGACAGACGTTCGTGCATCGGATGCCGTACTCCCGCAGCTCGTGATCGAGCGCGCGGGTGAGGCCGACCTGGGCGAACTTCGACGCGCAGTAGGCGGCCTCGAACGGGAGACCGCGCCGACCGGCCTCGCTCGCGACGGTGACGATGTCGGCCGCGTCGCTCCGCATGAGGTGGGGCAGGGCGGCCCGAATCGCGTAGAGGGCGCCTTTCACGTTGACGTCGATCATCTCCTCGAGCTGATCGGCGGGGAGCTCCAGGAACGGACCGTACGCGCCGACGCCGGCGTTGACGACCAGGATGTCGAGCCCGCCGAAGCGCTCGACCGTCGCGCCGACCAGCGCCGCGAGCGCGGCCGGGTCGCGGACGTCGCAGGGCATCGCCACCGCGCCCTCGATCCCGAGATCGTCGCCACTCCGCGACGCAAGTCCAAGCCGGGCGCCCTCCGCGGCGAGCCCCCGAGCGACGGCCGCGCCGATTCCGCGACTCGCCCCCGTCACGATCGCAACCCTGCCGTCGAGCCTCTCCACGGGATCCTCCTCTCAGATCGCGTGCCAACCCCTTGACGTCCCCCCGGCTGCGCGTCACAGTATCTCACAGGTTTGGAAGAAAGGAACACAAACCCGTGACGATCGGTCGGGACGAGATCGGGCAGCGGAGCGAGACCGTCCGTCGGGCGAACCTGAGCGCCATCGTCCGCGATCTGCACGAGCGCGGTCCTCTCTCCCGGTCCGAGCTCGTTGCCAGGACCGGACTCACCCGCAGCGCGATCCGCGGCCTGATCGGAGAGCTCGTCCTCGCCGGCCTTGCCTCGGAGGAGCCGGCCGTGCGCCTGGGGACGCCCGGTCGACCGTCGCCGCTGGTCCGCCCGAACCCGGACGGCGCCGTCGTCCTGGCTCTCGAGATCGAGGTCGACTCGCTGGCCGCGGCGGTCGTGGGGCTCGGCGGCGAGGTCCTCGAGCTCGTCCGTGTCGACCGAGCCCGCGGGCACTCGTCGGTCGACGACGTCGTCGGGGATCTCGCCGGGCTGGCCGTCGCCGTCAGGACCCGCCGGCCGGCTGACGACCCGCTGATCGGGGTCGGCGTGGCGGTCGCCGGCGTCGTCCGGCGCACCGACGGCTTCGTCTCGATGGCGCCAAACCTCGGCTGGATCGACGCCCCGCTCGGCGAGCGGCTCGCCCGGGCCCTGGCGGTGCCGGTCCCGATCTCCGTCGCCAACGAGGCCGACCTCGGGGTGCTCGCCGAGCACCGGCGGGGCGCGGCGCGGGGCGCGGACGACGTCCTGTACATCTCCGGCGAGGTGGGGGTCGGTGGCGGCCTGATCGTCGACGGCAAGCCCCTGAGCGGAGTCGCCGGCTACGGCGGCGAGATCGGCCACATCCCGGTCAACCCGGGCGGCACGGCCTGCCGGTGCGGGTCGGTCGGGTGCCTGGAGACCGAGGTGGGCGAAGGCGCCCTGCTGATCCGCGCCGGGCATCCCCCTGCGGGTGGACGCCGCGCGGTCGACGCCGTCATCCTGGAGGCCGCGGGCGGCTCGGTCGCCGCGCTCGCCGCCCTGGACCACATCGGGCGCTGGCTCGGTCTCGGGCTGGCCGGTCTCGTCAACGTGCTCAACCCGCAGGTCATCGTCCTGGGTGGCCTCTTCGGCCGGATCCACCCGTTGATCGAGCGGACCGTCGAGGAGGAGCTCACCCGCCGGGCGTTGCCGGCGCCGCGCGCCCTCGTCCGCGTAGTCCCCGCGTCCCTCGGCGTGGATGCTCCGCTGCTCGGTGCCGCCGAGCTTGCGTTCGCGCCGCTTCTCGCCGACCCGGCGGCCTGGGTCGGGCCCCGCGAGGCGCTGGTTGAGCTGGCCAGCGCATGAGCGCCCACATGGTCTCCCGCCCCAGGTCGATCACCCCCTCGACCGCCTGGCGGATCTCGGTGAAGGGGGATTGAGGAGGATGGTAGCCTAGCACCGGACCGACGCCGTTCCATCGAGCGACAGGGTTCATAGGAGGAAGTGTCAACCATGGTCAATCGCAAAGTCGTGGCCCTCGTCGGGGCCGCGGCCATCGTCTTCGCCGCCTGTGGGGGCGCGGCGACCCCCAAGCCGACGGCCGCCCCGGCCGCCGCCGGGTGCACCGTCGGCGTCTCGTGGAACAACTACCAGGAAGAGCGCTGGGCCAAGTGGGACGAGCCCGCCCTCAAGAAGGCGATCGAGGACGCCGGCGGGAAGTACATCTCCAACGATGCCGCGTCGTCGTCCGAGAAGCAGGCCTCGAATGTCGAGAACCTCATCACGAACGGCGCCAAGGTCGTGATCGTCCTCGCGCAGGACGGCACCGCGATCAAGCCGGCGGTGGCGGCCGCCATCGCCGACGGCGTCCCGGTCATCGCCTACGACCGGCTCATCGAGGATCCGAAGGCGCTCTACATCACGTTCGACAACGTCGAGGTCGGGCGGATGCAGGCGCGCGAGATCTTCAAGGCCGTGCCCAAGGGCAACTACGTCTTCATCAAGGGCAACCAGGCCGACGCGAACGCGGACTTCCTCCGCGGCGGCCAGCAGGAGATCCTCAAGGCGGCGATGGACGCCGGCGACATCAAGAACGTCGGCGAGTCCTACACCGACAACTGGGATCCGGCCGTGGCCCAGACCAACATGGAGCAGTTCCTGACGGCCAACAACAACAAGGTGGACGCGGTCGTTGCGTCGAACGACGGCACGGCCGGCGGCGTCGTCGCGGCGCTCGCGGCCCAGGGCCTGGCGGGGAAGGTCCCCGTGTCCGGCCAGGACGGCGACCAGTCCGCCCTGAACCGGGTCGCCCTCGGCACGCAGACGGTGTCGGTCTGGAAGGACGCCCGCGAGCTCGGCAAGGCGGCCGGCGAGGCAGCCGCTCAGCTCTGCGCCAACAAGGACATCACCAAGGTCGCCAACACGGCGATCTTCAAGAGCCCCGGCGGGAACGACATGACGTCGATCCTGCTCACCCCCATCCCGATCACCAAGGACAACCTGAACGTCGTCGTCGACGCCGGCTGGATCGCCAAGGACGCCCTCTGCAAGGGCGTTACGGCCGGCTCGGTGGCCGCCTGCAACTAGCCCCGTCAACCCCGTCGTGATCGATGCGCCCTGCGTCGCCGGCTCTGCCGGGGCGCAGGGCGCCGTCCGTTCCTGACCCTCTCAGGGAGGCGTGACGATGACCGAGGCCGACGCCGCCCAGGCCGCCACCCGCGAGCCGCCGAATCGCTCCCTGCGGTCGCTGCTCCTGGCGATGGAGCTCGACACCCGGCTCCTCGGCATGCTCGTCGCCCTCGCGGTCATCTGGGTCACCTTCCACTTCTGGTCGGGCGGCAACTTCATCACGCCACGCAACCTGTGGAACCTGTCCGTCCAGAGCGCCTCGATCGCGATCATGGCCACGGGCATGGTCCTGATCATCGTCTCGCGCAACATCGACCTCTCGGTCGGGGCGATGCTCGCCTTTGTCGGCTACACGATGGCGATGGTGCAGGCCGAGTGGATCCCGAAGACTCTCGGCCTCGGGTTCGATCAGCCCTCCACGTGGATCATCGCGCTGGCGGTCGGGATCGCCCTCGGTGCGCTCATCGGCGGCCTGCAGGGCTTCCTCGTAGCCTACGGCGGCGTGCCGTCGTTCATCGTCACGCTGGGCGGGCTGCTCGTCTGGCGCGGCCTCATCTTCCGCTACATGCAGGGCCAGACCGTCGCCCCGCTTGACGGGACCTTCCAGCTGCTGGGCGGCGGCCCGAAAGGAGCGTTCGGCGCCGAGCTGAGCTGGCTCGTCGGGGCCGTCGCCGGCGCCGGGATCGTCTACACGCTCTGGGCGGGCCGGCGCCGGCGGCGGCGACACGACTTCCCGGTCCGCCCGATGTGGGCGGAGGTCCTGATCGGCGCCCTCGGGGTCGTCGCCGTCCTCGGGGTGGTGTGGGTCGCCAACAGCTACGCGTGGCCGGACGCCCTTGCCCGGACCTTCGCGGAGGAACACGGGATCGCCTGGCCCCCGGGCGGGCTTGTCATCCCGACCGGCATCGCATTCCCGGTCATGATCATGCTGGGTGTGGCCCTGGTGGTGACCTACCTCGCGACCCGCCGCCGCTTCGGCCGCTACGTGTACGCCATCGGCGGCAACCCCGAGGCGGCCGAGCTCGGCGGCGTCAACGTCCGCCGCACGATCACCCTCACGTTCGTCCTCATGGGCGTCCTCTGCGCCATCAGCGCGGCGGTCCAGACGGCGCGCCTCAACGCGGCCGTGACGAACCTCGGCACCCAGAACGAGCTCGACGTGATCTCCGCGGCCGTCATCGGCGGGACCTCGTTCGCCGGCGGCATCGGGACCATCCCCGGCGCCATCCTGGGCGCGGTCGTCATGCAGTCGCTCCGCTCGGGGATGCTCCTGCTGAACGTGGACTCCCCGACCCAGGACATCGTCGTCGGGATCGTGCTCGTCGCAGCGGTCGGGTTCGACGCCTACCTGCGGCGGCGGGCGACTTGAGCGAGTGAGAGGCCAACTGATGACCGTCACCACAACCGCGCCCGCCCGGACGACCGCCGAGCCGCGGGTCCCGCTGGTCGAGATGCGCGACATCCGGGTCTCGTTCGGCGGCGTCCACGCCGTGGACGGGGTCTCGGTGGATCTCTTCGCCGGCGAGGTCATGGGCCTCGTCGGCGGCAATGGAGCCGGGAAGTCCACCCTGATGCGGGTGCTCTCGGGCGCCCACCCGGGCGATGCCGGGCAGATCCTCATCGAGGGCGAGCCGGTCGAGATCCACAACCCCCGCGAGGCAAAGGCCCTCGGGATCGAGACGATCTACCAGACGCTCGCCCTCGCTGACAACATCGATGCCGCCGGGAACATGTTCCTCGGCCGCGAGCTGATCACGCGGCTCGGGTCTCTCAACGACGCGGCCATGGAGTCTGCGTCCCGCAAGGTCATGGGCCGGCTGAACCCGAAGTTCCAGAACTTCAAGACGCCCGTCAAGTCGCTCTCCGGCGGCCAGCGCCAGTCGGTCGCCATCGCCCGGGCTGTCCATTTCAACGCCCGGATCCTGATCATGGACGAGCCCACCGCGGCGCTGGGCCCCGCCGAGACAGTGCAGGTGCACGAGCTCGTCGCGCAGCTGAAGTCGGAAGGCATCGGCATCTTCCTCATCAGCCACGACATCCACGACGTGTTCGACCTCGCCGACCGGATCAGCGTCATGCTCCAGGGGAAGCTTGTTGGCACGGTCAACAAGCACGACGTGACCAAGGACGAGGTCCTGGCCATGATCATCATCGGAAAGCAGCCCGGCGAGGTGACCCAGAAGGAACTGGCCGAGCTCCACAGCTGATCGCGCGGCCGCCGGTCGCGCGGCCGCCGCAGATCCCTCGCGCGGCCCTGGGGTCACATCCTCCGGAAGGACGGTGCCAGCGCCGGGTAGAGCTCCCGGTAGACCGCGTGCGCCTCGGCGTACCGGGCCGTATCCGGGCCGGGCGAGGCCACCGGGGTCGCCGTCACGAGGGCCGCAGCGGCGTCCTCGACGCTCCGGTACCAGCCGGCCCCGACCGCCGCGAGGAGCCCCGCCCCGTAGGCGGCCCCCTCGGTCGTGTTCACGGTGGCGATCTCCGCGTCCAGGACGTCGGCCAGGATCTGCCGCCACAGCTCGCTCGCCGTTCCGCCTCCGGAGGCGCGGATCTGGTCGGGGGCCGGCATGCCGGCCGCCACCATGAGGTCCAGGCCGTCCCGCAGCCCGAAGGTGACCCCCTCGAGCACGGCGCGCGTCATGTGGCGCCGATCGTGGGCGAGGGTGAGGCCCACGAACGCGCCCCGCGCGAGGGGATCCGGGTGCGGGCTGCGCTCGCCGCTGAGGTACGGCAGGAACAACAGCCCCCCGCTCCCGGCGGGGACCTCCGAGGCCAGGGCGACGAGGTCGCCGAACGCGACGTCGGCCGCAAGGGCGTCGCGGAACCAGCGCAGGCTCCCCGCCGCCGAGAGCATCACCGACATCATGTGCCAGCGTCCGGGGACGGCGTGGCAGAACGCGTGGACGCGGCCGGCCGGCTCGAACAGCGGTCGCTCGGTCGTCGCGAACACGACGCCCGAGGTCCCGAGCGACAGCGCCATCCTGCCGGGCACCACGGCACCCACGCCCACGGCGTTCGCTGCCTGGTCGCCGCCCCCGGCCACGACCGGTGTCCCGGGCCGGAGGCCGGTCGTGGCGGCCGCCTCCGCGGAGACGAGCCCGGTGACCTCCGGGCCTTCCCACGTCCGCGGCATCCAGGAGGGATCGATCCCCAGCGCGTCAAGGATCTCAGCGGACCAGTCCCGGGCCGCCAGGTCGAACAGCAGCGTCCCGGCGCCATCCGCCTTGTCCACGGCGTACTCGCCGGTGAGCCGGAGACGGACGTAGTCCTTGGGAAGGAGCACGTGGGCGATCCCGCGCCAGACCTCCGGCTCGTGGTCGCGGACCCACAGGAGCTTCGGTGCGGTGAACCCCGTCAGCGCGTCGTTGCCGGTGATCGCGACCAGCCGCTCCGGGCCGACCGCGCGCCGGATGGCGTCGCACTCGGCGCTCGTCCGCTGGTCGTTCCACAGGATGGCCGGGCGCAGCACGCGGTCGGCCGCGTCCAGCAGGACGGCGCCGTGCATCTGGCCGGTGAGGCCGATCGCCGCGACGTCCGCTCCGCTGACGCCCGTCGAGGCCAGGACCGAGCGGATCGCCGCGACGGCACCGTCCCACCACAGGCCCGGCTCCTGCTCGCTCCAGAGGGGCCGCGGCGTGCGGAACCCGTACTCCGACACCCCGATGCCGTTGACGGCGCCATGCTCGTCGACGAGGACGGCCTTCGTCGCCGTGGTCGAGGCGTCGATTCCGATGACGTGGCCCATCGCGACGGTCGCCCCCCGCGCGTCAGCTGCCGGCGCCGCGCTCGTCGGCGTCGACGGCCCAGATCCGCTGGTTGACCAGGTTCTCCAGGAACTCCTGGCGTCCCGACCGCGGCTGCGGGTCGATCTCGCCGACCGCGACCTGCCCGGCCAGGATCTCCAGCGGCGCGTCGCCGGACAGGATCGATCGCCCGAGCTTGCCCTGCCAGCCCGCATAGCGCTCTGCGCGAAGCCGCTCGAGGGTTCCGTTCTCGATCATGTCGGCGGCAACCAGCAGCGACCGCGCGAGCGTGTCGATCCCGCCGATGTGGGCATGGAACAGATCGGTCCGATGGAGGCTCTGGCGGCGCAGCTTGGCGTCGAAGTTGAAGCCGCCGTTCGTGAACCCGCCACCGCGGAGGATCTCGTAGAGCGCCAGCGCGAGCTCGTCGACGGAGTTCGGGAACTGGTCGGTGTCCCAGCCGTTCTGGTAGTCGCCGCGGTTGGCGTCGATGCTGCCAAAGACCCCGTTCGCGACGGCGTAGGCGACCTCGTGCTGGAAGCTGTGCCCGGCGAGGGTGGCGTGGTTCGCCTCGATGTTCACCCGGTACTCGTTCTCGAGACCGTGGCGGACGAGGAAGCCGTGCACGGTCGCGCTGTCGTAGTCGTACTGGTGTTTCGTCGGCTCCTGCGGCTTCGGCTCCAGGAGGAGCGTGCCCTTGAAGCCAATCCGGTGCTTGTGCTCGGCGACCATTGCCAGGAAGCGAGCCAGCTGGGCCTCCTCCCGGGCGAGATCGGTGTTGAGCAGCGTCTCGTAACCTTCCCGGCCGCCCCAGAGGACGTAGTTCGCCCCGCCGAGACGGTGGGTGGCCTCCAGGATGACCTTGACCTGGGCCGCGGCGTACGCGAAGACCTCCGGGTCCGGGTTCGTGGCCGCCCCGGCCGCATAGCGCGGATGCGAGAACAGGTTGGCCGTGCCCCACAGCAGCCGGATGCCCGTCCGGTCCATGTGGGCCGCGGCCTCGTCGATCATCGCGTCGAGATTCGCCTTCGTCTCGGCGAAGGTCCGGCCCTCCGGCGCGATGTCCCGATCGTGGAAGCAGAAGAACGGGACGCCGAGCTTGGCGATGAACTCGAAGGCCGCGTCGAGCTTCGCGCGGGCAGCCAGCATCGGATCGAGCCGTGGGTCGAGCCACGGCCGGTCGAAGGTCCCCGCCCCGAACACGTCCGAGCCGGGCCAGGCGAACGAGTGCCAGAGGCAGACCGCGATCCGGAGGTGATCCTCCATCCGCTTGCCCAGCACGAGGCGATCGGGCTGGTAGACCCTGAAGGAGAGCGGGTCCGTCGAGGCGAGCCCGCCGAAGCGGATCGGCTCCGTGACCTCGGAGAAGAAGTCCTCGCTCACGATCCGTCCTCCTGCACCGGCTCCGGATCCGTCGCGGCTCCGAGACGAGACCGGCCAACTCTCCGCGCGATCGTACTACGCGCATTCGTACGGGGGAGCACAGAGTCGACGTGCGCGGCACGGGACCCGGCCGATCGGAGGCGGGAGCGCGTCGCGCGGGGATCGTCCGCGCCGGCTGTTCCCGGGCGCCGTACACTCGCCCCGCCGACCCGCACGAGGATCCCACGATGCCGCAGCTCCACCTCCGCGCCGAGCCCGAGGAATACGCGCCGATCGTCCTCCTGCCGGGCGACCCGAACCGCGCGACGGCCATCGCCTCCCTCTTCGACGGCGGGCTCGAGGCGACGCGGCGGGTCAACGACCACCGGCTCCTGTACGGCTACACGGGCACCTACCGGGGCGTCCCGATCAGCGTCCAGACGACCGGCATGGGCGCGCCGGCGGCGGCCATCGTCGTCGAGGAGCTCCTCCGCCTCGGCGCGCGGCGGCTCATCCGGGTCGGCACGTGCGGCGGGATCGGGACGGGCATCCGGACCGGCGAGATTGTGATCGCCTCGGCCGCGTCGCCCTTCGACGGGACGACGGCGACCTATCTCCACGGCGAGCCCTACGCCCCCGCCGCCGACTTCGTGCTCACCCGGGCCCTCGTCGACGCCGCCGAGGCCGCGGGCGCGGCGTACCACGTCGGGCCGATCTGCACGGTCGACGTCTTCTACAACCCCGACGCCGACTACTTCAGCCGCTGGGCGGCCCGGGGCGTGCTGGCCTTCGAGATGGAGAGCTCGGCCCTCTTCTTCCTCGCCGCCCGCGCCCGGGCGACCGGCGCCGACGTCCGGGCGGCCACGATCCTGACCGTCAGCGACGTCCTCGGCGAGGGCGTCACCTCCGAGCAGTCCTACCTTCCCCTCGACGAGCTGGAGCGCCGGACTGCGACGACGCTGCAGGTCGCCCTGGCGGCGGCGGTCTCGCCGGCCGTCACGGCCGGCTTCTGAACGCCGCCCCGGGGACGCCGGCGCCGTTCCCGGTCTTCGTCAACCTGCGGGCGATCGGGGTTCCCTTCGCCTGGTGGTGCGCGCAGGCGCTGCGCCTGGAGGCGGCGGGCTACGCGGGCGTCGCGGCCTGGGACCACTTCGTCAGCCGCGGCGTCCGGACCGACCCGGTCCTCGAGGCCTGGACCACGCTGGCCGCGGTGGGAGGCGCCACCACCCGTCTCGGCCTCATGACCTTCGTCGCCAACGTGATGAACCGTCACCCGGCCGTGCTGGCCCGGATGGCCGCGACGCTGCAGGAGGCCACCGACGGCCGGCTGACCCTCGGGATCGGGATCGGCGGGCACCCGGCCGAGCATCGAGCCTACGGGATCCCGTTCCCCGATGTGCCCGAGCGGGTCATCCGGCTCGAGGAGGCGGTCGCCGTCCTACGGGCGCTCTGGACCGGCGGCCCGGTGACGCGACCCAGCCCGTTCTACCCGCTCGTGGAGGCCCACGCCTCCCCGGTCCCCGTCCCGCCACCGCCGATCATCGTGGGCGCGGAGTCGCGCCGGGGCGTGGAGCTGGCCGCGCGCGTCGGTGACGGCTGGACCACGCCGGCGGCCGCGCTGGCGGAACGCCTGCCCGCGTACCTCGACGCGCTCGCGGCAGCGGGGAAGGCGCGGTCCGCGCAGCAGATCCTCGCCGCCTTCGACCTGCCCCGGAGCGCCTCGCTCACCGGCAGCCCCTGGGTGGAGGATCCGGCCGGGGCGGCAGCCGCGTGGGCCTCGGCCGGCGCCGATGGGGTCGTGCTCGGCGCGAACACGACGGCGGACCTGGACCTCCTGGTGGCGACCGCTGCCCGGCGCTGAGCCGGGGGGCGGGTCCAGCGTGAAGAGCCTGTGAATCTTCGGACGATGGGGCAGGCCGAGGAGCCAGGCCAAGGGCCAGGCCGAGGAGCCAGGCCGAGGAGCCAGGCCGAGGAGCCAGGCCGAGGAG
>CAZVPS010000049.1:0-12436 GCA_964629105.1 uncultured Anaerolineaceae bacterium | reverse complement strand
CGTCGACGCGGCCTGGCGCGTCTCGCAGGCCGCCGACCGCATGGGCCTGCGCCTCGACGGGCCACCGCTGGGCGCGGGCGCCGAGATCGTGTCGCATCCCCTGGTGCCGGGAGCGATCCAGCTGCCGCCCGGCGGACGGCCGATCGTCCTGCTCGTCGACGGGCCGACGATCGGCGGCTATCCGGTGATCGGCGTGGTGCCGACGGCCGACCTGCCCCTGCTCGGCCAGCTCCGGCCCGGCGACGAGGTCCGGTTTGCGCTCGTCACGGCGGAGAACGCCCGCGAGCTGTGGCGTCGGCAGCTCGCGCGGCTCGATCGCGCGGCGGCGGCTCTCCGGGCGGACGCCGTCTGGCATCGCCTGGCCGACTACGCCGGCGGCTGACGCCGGGGCCGCGGGCCTGACACAGGCGCCGGGGTCGTACCATGGCGATGGCGCCGAAGCAGAGGAGAGCACTCATGCAGACGGTAAAGGACATGATGACCCGCCCCGCGATCTCGGTCGAGCCCGGGACCTCGATCCGCGACGTCGCGCGCCTCCTGGTCGAGCACGGCGTGAGCGGGCTCCCGGTCGTCGACGCCCGGGGAGCGGTCGTCGGCGTCATCTCGGAGGGCGACCTCCTCGTCAAGGAGGGGGGCCCTGACTCGATCCGGCACCGGCCGCTGGCTCACCTGTTCGGCGAATCGCGCGAGACGCAGGAGGCCCTCGCCCGGGTGGAGGCGCGGACTGCCGGCGACGCGATGACCTCGCCGGCGATCACGATCGACGCCCAGCGGCCGCTCCAGGCCGCGGCGGCGCTCATGGTCGAGAAGGGCATCAAGCGGCTCCCCGTGACCGAGGGCGACGTGCTGGTCGGGATCGTGACCCGGGCGGACCTGGTCCGGGCCTTCCTCCAGTCCGACGAGGACCTCGCCGAATCGGTCCGGCGCGACGTCCTGCTCCGGGCGCTCTGGCTCGACCCCGCGGACTTCGAGGTTGTCGTCACCGAGGGCGTGGTGACCGTGCGCGGCAGGGTCGAGCGCCGCTCGACGGCGGCGATGCTGCCGCGGTTCGTCCAGATGGTGCCGGGGGTCGTCGCCGTCGAGGCCCACATCGACTGGTCGATCGACGACGGCGAGATCGAGGCGCCGTCCCCGGATCTCCTCGGCCCGTACGAACCGTAAGGCGAAGCCCCCTTCGAAGAGCAGACCTAGTCGCGCCCTGCGGCCAGGGTCGCCAGCGCGATCGCGGACGCCTTCGCCTGCGCCCCGACCTTGAACCTGCCGTGTGTCCCGCTGACCCAGACCTCGAACAGGCCGGGCGCCGGCTGCACGAGCCAGGCCTCCGCGCCGATCCCGCTGAGCGCCTCCGGCGGCGCGAGGATCGAGACCTCTGCGCGGTTTCCGAACTCGGTGTCGCTCAGCAGCGAGACGGCGACGCCGACCACCTCGACCCCGCCGTCGAACGTGACGAGGTACTGGCACACGACCGCCTTGCCGGTATCGGCGTCCTTCTGGGTGTCGGTGCTGCTGAAGGTGGCGGGGCCCTGCGGGTAGGTCGCGGCCTCGATGTCCGCCTTGGTGAGCGCCGAGCAGACGTCCCCGCCGAACTGCGCCGACGCTTCGCCCGATGCGCCGCCCGAGTCGGACGCGCCCGGCGCCCCCGTCGGCTGCCCGGTTGCCGCGGGACCTCCCGAGCCGGAGGGCGCACCCGAGCCGGCGCTGGCGCAGCCGGCGAGGAGCACGGAAGTCGCCACCGAGACGAGGACGACGAGACGCTTCAAGACGGATCCCCCCTGGCTCGAGTCGTAGACCACCGGTGCGCTGGCGCGCCGTCCGGAGCGGCCACGGTACACCCGGAGGCCACGGCCACCCTTCCGGCTTGCCTGCGCCCCGACCGTATCGAACGAACGCCGGCCTCAGGGTGCCGGGACCGGGTCCGCCTCGAGGACCGCCTCGATGGCCCGGAAGAGCGGGTGATCCGGGTCGATCGTCGTCTCGCAGGACGCGAGCCGCTCCGGACCGTGCGGCGTCCGGAACGTGTAGACCATCTCGCTGCCGTCGTACGCGACGGGACAGAGGCCCTCGAACGCGACGGCGCGAAGGCCCGCGAAATCGGTCGTGGCGACCACCGCGCGCAGGGGTGCGACGACCACCTCCGGCTTGCGTAGCACGCCCCCGTCGTCGAGGACGACGCTTCCGTCGACCAGGATCACCGTGACGCCGTGACACTCGCCATCCGGGCACAGGCCGCCGCGCGTCTCGATCGTCACGAGCGGGGCATCATCCTGTACGTCGCGGGGGACGAGCTGGTCGACGATCGAGCAGGCTCCCAGAGCTACGGCCAGGAGCCCCGCGAGGAGAACCACAGTGGTACGCACGCCCGGGAGACGCCCGGGCGCGGCGTTCGGTTCCGCCGAGGGATTGGCGCGTCGCCACGGGCGCGGCGACAAGAAAGGAGCTCGCCCCGACTGCGACGTCGTCCAGGGCGAGCTCGGTGATCCCGGTGCTAGCGGTCCTTCTTACCCCCGATGAGGCCGCGGATCTCACCGGCCGGGAAGGTGGCCGTATGGACGTTGACGTACGTCACGCCCGCCCGCATGGCGCGGAGCGCCTCGCCGAGCTCGCCGGCAGCAATCCCCTGGGCAGGCACGGCGAGGATGTCTCCCGCGACGATCGTTCCGCTGTTCGTGGCCGGGGCCGGCAGGCAGGCGGGCTTCGGGCTGCCGCACAGGAGGGCGATCGGTGCCCCGATCACGCCCGGCTGGGCGAAGTGGATGTGGGCTGCGCCGACCGCCCCGCCCTCGAGGTTAGCGAAGCTCAGCTCGAAAGTGATGGCCGTTCCGGCCTCGTTCACGCGAAGCCGCAGCGTCCCCGTGCCCTGCGTGGAGATCGCGGGGACCTCCTGGAAGCCGGACAAGCGTGCCTTCATGTCGCGCCTGTTGCTGTCGGCGCTCACCATCGCGGTCCCCAGGACTGCCACCATGAGGGCCGCCGCCAGCCCGAACACGAGGGATCGTTTCATGTCGATCCTCCCCTCCTTGGACGATCGCGTGCGATGGGTCGCACGAGGGCTCGTTCTCTTCTATTGAGACATTGGATGCGTCAAAGGTTTCAGGCGCGATCGCTGGTGACGAATCCGCGGCACCGGCCCCAAACAAAGCGGCTCAGCGAACGGTCGAACCGCGCTTCACGTGCCTTCGATCGGCGCCCGGACTATTGTTCGGCGGGCCGCTCGTAGAGCGCCAGCTGCCAGATCAGCGTCGTCCGGTGGAGCCGCTTGACGAGGCCGTGGGCGGCGAGGATTGCGTCGACCTCGGCGGTGCGGTGGACATACGCGCGAAAGGAAGACCGCGACAGGCGGAGTTGGGCGTTCAGGAACGCGACACCGATCCGGCCGAGCCAGGAGTCGCGCGGGTAGACGAGGCCATACCGACGACGCGCCAGGGTCGCCGATCGCCCGACGAGCGCGGCCATGTCCGCGTAGCAGCAGATGACCCGGTCGAGCGCGACAAGGTCGGCAGGGTCGACTTCATCCGCGAGGGCGACGAAGTCGCCGGCGAGGTACTGGACGCGGTCGGCATGGCCCTGGCGTTCGGCCTCCTCCCGGGCCACCGAGATGTAGGCGCGAGATGCGTCAACGTCGACTGCGGTGACGGCGCCGGACCGCAAGAGCTCGTGGTGGACCGCACCCACCCCACCGCCGATGTCGAGGACGGTCTGCCCGCGGATACCCCCCGCGGCGAGCGCCTCGATCAGCGCGTGAGTCAGGCCCGCGGGGCCCTTCTTGCGGTAGGCGCGAAGATGCTGGGCCGCGTGGCGGGCGTCGAACTGGCGATCGAACGGGGAGTCGCCGGGCGAGCAGCAGTCCATGGCGCGTGATCGTAGCAGCCACTGCGGCCACGCCCGCCCGCACACCCCGCGGTCAGCGCGGCAGGTGGCGTTTGGCCGGCGATCCGGCGAAGATGCGGATCCGGGCGAGCAACTGGCGCTCGGTGAGTGGGCCGCCCTTCTCGACCTCGATCCGTCGCCTGCGGCCGTGGCTGTCGTCATCCGTGGGGACCTCCTCGGCGAAGTGCTCGACCACCTCGCCGTCACCCACCAGCAGCAGATCATCGTCGAAAGAGCGTCCCGTTGCTGGCGAAGATGTAGCGGGACGGGGGTCCAGAGGGCGTTGCGCTGGAGCCGGGCGCTGTCCCTTCCCTTGGGCAGGACCTCGTAGTCGTGAACCAAGCCCCCTTCGCCCTCAGGTTTCCCCGTCAGGTCAAGCTGGTGAAGCTGAGGCAGTTTGAGGAGGTCGGGTAGTCCCATCTCGGAACGAGCGAGGACCATCTCGAAGAGGTCCGCCACGGGCTGCGTCAGCGACTCGAGGTGGTATTTGTTGAACCACCGGCGATGGTGCTGTGGTACCGGCCTCCGGATCCTTACGAACTCATCGCCTTCGATCGCAACCGCGATGTCATGGTGACCATGGCCGAGAGCGTTCGACGATCGTGATTTCCGGCATCGTCATGGCGGTGCTGCGCCGACACCCTCGAGCACGGCGATCATCAGGTCGAGTGGTGCCGGTTGGCCCGTCCAAGCCTCGAACCCGGCGGCGCCCTGGCGGGCGAGCATCGGGAGGCCGCCGATCGTCCGGTGGCCGAGCCGCCGCGCGGCCCGGAGGAAGGCCGTGTCGGCTGCCTCGGGGTTCAGATCGCAGACGACGGCCGACGACGGCAGGCCGTCGAGCCGGACGGGTGGGACCTCGGCATCCACCGCTCTTCCCATGCCGATCGGTGTGCAGTTCACGAGGATGTCGCACGCCTGGGGTTCGAGCTGGCCCGTCCACTCGATGCCCTCGGCCGCCGTGGCCGTTCGCTCCCGGATCAGCTCGATGAGTGCCGCTCGTCGCTCCGATCCGCGGTTGGCGACGATGATCCGTGCCGCCCCGGCGAGCGTGAGCTCCACGGCCACAGCCCGTGCCGCGCCCCCGGCGCCGAGCAGCATGACGGTCGAGCCGGCCGGGTCGATGCCCGCATCACGAACCGCAAGGAGGAACCCGAGTCCGTCGGTGTTCAAGCCAACGAGTCGCCCGTCGCTCTCGCGCCGGACGGTGTTCACGGCGCCACTCCTCTCCGCCGAGGGCTCCAGGCGGTCGAGCAGCGGCACGACGGCCACCTTGTGGGGGATCGTCAGGTTGAGCCCGTCGAAACCGAGGATGCGGGCCGCAGTCACCGCAGCCGGGAGAGTCGCCGCCTCGACGCGGATGTCGAGATATCGCCAGTCGAGACCCGTCGCCTCAAATGCGGCGTTCTGCATCCGGGAGGTCGGGTTGCCCGCGACAGGATCGCCGAACAGGGCGACATAGTGCGTCACGACGTCTCCTCACAACGGCCGATCACCGGCCGAGCTCCACGTTGATCCGCAGGTTCCAGCGGCTGATGATCGGGCCACGGGCCTCCGCGGAAGGGTCGAGCAGGCTCACGCCGCGACTGATCCCCGACCGGCAGGTCGCAATGCTCGCAGGCGCTCCACCCACCGATATACCCGGTCGGATAGAGCTTGGCGGCGATGAGCCACGGGTCATCGACCCAGTCGGCCGGGGTTGTGGCGTCGAGCGGGCGGGCGTGTACAGGCCGTGCCGCGCACGGACGAGCCAGCCGCGCTCGGCGAGCATCCGCAGGCGCCGCCCGGCGCGTCCGGGTTCGAGGCCCCAGAGCCGGGCGGCATCGGCTGCTCCGAACGGGCCGGGCCCGGCCCGGTGCAGCTCCCCCAGGAGCCCGCGCGTCCGCCCCGAGATTCCGCCGGAGCGGCCCGTGTCGGCTCGATAGTCCATTGCGAGTTCCGCCGCCTGACGGTCGTATTCCTGCTCACGATGGAAGTATTGTCCGCGACGTCAACCGCCCATTCAGAGGTCGCATTGATGGTCACGATGGCCGAAAGAGGGGGCTTTCAGCAAGTCGACTTGCTGAAACCGGGGGCCATCGGTGGAGGGCTCGCCCGCCAAGCGTCCCGGTCTCAGATCTCCAGGTAGCGCTCGTTCGACCTCGAGAACTCTTCGATCTCGGCGGCGTGCTCGCGAAGGTAGAGCTCGGTCGCCGCGGTTCGATCGTTGAGGATCTTGAGTCGGACCACGCGAGGGGGCGGCCCCGGGAACGTCGCCGCATCGGCATAGTCGCGATCCTTCGTGATGATCGTCATCCCGAGCCGTTTCGCCTCTGCCCACAGCTTCTCGTCCGGGCAGTTCTCTCCGTACTCGACGGTGGCCTGGATCGAGCCCGGCCACAGGTCAGAGAGTCGCCGAACCAGATCGCGCGACAGCATCCCGTTGAAGATGACCTTCATGCGGCCGGCGAGTCCGAGAGGTTCTCGGCCGCGTAGGCCAGAGCGGCGTGGATGTCGGCCTCTTCAAGCTCGGGGAAGTCGTGGAGGATCTCTGGGACCGTCATCCCACTGGCAAGAAACCCGAGCACGTCCTTCACCGTGATCCTCAGACCGCGGATGATCGGCTGTCCGCTCCTGACACCCGGAACTCGCGCGATCCGTTCACGCCATTCGATTGCCATGGACCCATCATCGGACCCATGTCCCCGCGGCGCAAGCGCGATCAGCGCCGGCGACGGTGCGGTTGTCGCGGGCCGTGACGAGAGGCTGATCGGCCTGCCAGCACGTGGACTGGCGCCCGACGAGTCACCGCGTACCAGCGGTTCCTCGGCGCCGTGTCGCCGCCATCGGGGAACTTGCGCAAGCCGCGACCCTGACGTCATGGCGCCCCCGGACGAACTCGAACCGTCGGTACCAACGCAACGTGCCCGACTACCACCTCGACGCCGACCGCATCAGCCGCTACAGCACCGTGACCGAGACCTCAGGTGGGTAGCCGCACCTGCTCGTACTCCCTCTCGGGAATTGAGCGCGACCGACCAACCGGCCCGCGACGACCACGGGTGCCGAAGGAGGTTCGGCACTTCCGCGAGGACCGGACTTTCCGGATGATCGCGTCATCCGCAGGCCGCACGACCCGGCCCGGGTCGTGCCCTTCCGGGCGCCTGGCCGCGGCCAGGGAGGGATGGCCATGTTCGCGAAAACGTTCCGACGCCGGGCCGCGACGCCGCCGCTGGGTCGGAGCGCGATGGCGGCGCTCGTGACCCTGGCCCTGCTCGCTGCGTGCGCTGCCCCGGTGCCCTCCGCAACGACGCCGTTGCCGACTATCGCCGCGACTGCAGAGGTCCGCAGCGTCTGCCTGACGGTTGAGCAGTCGTACCGAGACCTCGACGGCAGGCTCGCCGACCAGCCCATCGCGGCGACGGCGGCGGAGATCCTCCGGCACCTGGGCCTGGAGGTCGTCCTGGGGCGGGAGGCCGGCTGCGACGCCGCCGTGCACATCAGCATCGTGCTGCGGCCGCTGTCGGCGAAGTACGGACAGGTGCCGGGCGCGGGCGGCCGCACCTGCTACAGCGGCGCCGAGGTGGGCGGCGAGGCCACGCTCGTCGTCGGAGGGCGGGGCCCGCTCACCCAGCCGTTCGAGTACAGGATGGAGCCGCCGTCAGTGGTGACCAAGTGTCAGGGCGCGGCTGAAGCGCCGTTCGACATGCTCTGGTCGCAACCGCTCGTCGCGCTGCTGGGCGAGTGGTGGGGACTTCCGGCCCTGGTCACCGCCATGGAGATCGGGGACCCCCAGGTCGCGGGGGCCGCCGCCGCGGTGATCGGCGGGATGGGGCCGGACGCCGCTGCCGTCGCGCCCTTCCTCATGGACCGCCTGCGCAGCAGCGATCCCGACACCTTCGCCAGTGCCGCCCGGGCGATCGTCCGGATCAGCCCGGAAACAGCGGTCGAGGCGATGCCGCTGCTGGTCATCGCCCTCCGGGAGGGGGATCGCAACACCCGTCTGGGCGTGATCCGCAGCCTCGGTGGAACCGCGACCCCGGTCCCGGCCGAGGCTGTCGATACGCTCGTGACCGCGTTGGCGGGCGACGAGGACGCCTACCTGCGAGCCGAAGCGGTCCGCATGCTGGCCAGCATGGGCACCGCCGCGGCGGCGGCGCTGCCGGCCCTCATCCTCGCCATTGACGACCCTGGCGGGGTCATGGGTGGCCAAGCCGCAACCGTCGGCGAGGCGGCCGTCGCCGCCCTCGCCAGCGTCGGCGAACCGGCGGCGGTGATCCCAGCCCTTGTCGAAGCGCTCGGGAGAGACGGCAGGCTGAGGACTGCAGCCGTCAACGCGCTGGAGGAGCTGGGCGCCGGGGCCGTCGCAGCAGCACCGGCGCTGATTGACCTGCTCGGCGGCGACGACCGGGGATCGGCTCGGTCGGCAGAGGAGGCGCTCCGGGCCATCACCGGCCAGAGGCTGGGCGACGACCCGGAGGCATGGAGCCGCTGGTTGCGCACCCTGGAGTGCGCCGAGGGGACGGCTTCCACCGAGGCGACCGCGGCCGGCCCGGATGGCGAGATCACGGTGGTGGTGGAACACGCCGGGTTCGTCCCCGCCACCTTCGAAGACACGCGGCCGTGCGGTATCTTCAGCCCGCCAGGCTGCAGCACTGATCCCCACCCTGTGGTGACCGCCCTGGGGCAGTTCTTCGTGGTGCGCTATGCCGTGACGAACGGCACCGCCGGCGCGATCGATCTTCCCGCCCGGTGCACCACCGCCTCGCCCCGTCGGAAGTGCGCCGGCCGGGCCTGGTGGCTGACCGACGGCCGGGGTTCGTGGCCGGCGGCCTTGTACGACGTCTGGGCCCCGTGGGTCGCAGCGCAGGGCGGCGACCCCGACCCCTCGATGGACGCCGGGCAGACGGCCATCGATTGGGCGGTCTTCGATGTGCCCGAGGGCTTCGAACCGGCGGCCGTTTCCTGGCCCCTCGACGACGGCGGGCAGGCCTGCCTCACCTGGCCGTAGGGTGTGCCGATGCGCGCGACGCGGAGCGCTTCGTGGTCGAGGCGCTGACCGAGTTCTTCGCGCCGCAGCCGACGCGACGGGCGCGGAGGACGACGCGCTGCGTGGGTACTGGCGCCCCCGGACGGACTCGAACCGCCAATACCACCGCAGCGTGCTGGACTACTACCTCGAGGTCGCGCAGGCCACGAGCATCGGCCGGTCGCCGGGCACCGGCGAACGGGACGGCCATTCGGGACGAGAGCCCTCGTTGACAGGCCCTCGGGCGATCACCCTGCGTCGACGTCGGTCCTGAGAGCCGGAGCCCTCGGGGGCGACGACAAGGCGATCACCACCCTTCGCGACCCGGCGGCAACCGCGTCAGTCACGGCCCTGGAGTCTTGCGGGAAGCTGGAGAACTCGGTCCCCCGTCGCATGGGCGATGGCGTTCGTGATGGCCGGAGCGACGACCATGTTCGAGCATTCGGCCACGCCCTTGACTTGCAGCTCGGGCGGTTCCCCGGTTCCTCTGACAAGGATCGTGACCACCTCGGGAACGTCCCTCGTTCGCGGAACCTGGTACTGCTTGAAGCCCCGGGTTTCTCCCGGGACGAATTCCTCCTTCAGGGCGAAGCCCACGCCCATCGCGATCCCGCCTTCGATCTGGCCGACAACGCCCTCAAGGAAGACCGGCCTGCCAACGTCATGGGCGGCGACCACGCGCAGGACCTGAACCGCCCCCGTCTTCGTGTCGACCTCGACCTCTGCCATCTGCGTGCCGCTGACGTACATCGCGTAGGGCTCGCCGAGCCCGCTGCCGGCATCGAACGCGGGCACGTCGGCGTCGAACTCGGCCTCGAACGTGTTCGAGCGCCTCCCGTCGGCCCTGGCCCACGCGATCTCGGTCAGCGGGATGCCGTCCTCGGCGCCTCCGCGAATCCTGACCTGGCCGTCGGCGAGCTCCAGCTCGCCGATCGGTCGAGCCAGCAGCCCGCTCGCGGTGCCCAGGACTGCCTCCCGGAGATCCGCGGCCGCGTTTCTCACCGCGTTTCCGACGAAGAACGTCACTCGGCTGCCCACCGTCGGACCGGCGTCCGGGCATGTCGCGGTGTCTCCCGTGTGGACCGCCACGCGCTCGAGCGGCAGACCGAGCTCCTCGGCGGCGATCAGGCCCATGGCCATGGCGCTCCCCTGGCCGAGGTCCATCGCTCCTGTCCGCAGGACGATCGAGCCGTCAGGCAGGAGATCCAGCGCGGCTCGTCCCGGCCCGCGCCCCACCGTCAGGGCAGGGTCCTGGCCGGGCGTCGGGCCGCCGCCTCCGCCGCCGATGCCGTACCAGATCGATGCCACACCCACCCCGCGTCGCCGCGTGCCCGGCCGATCGGAGGGTCCCGCGCAGCGCTCCAGCGCTTCGAGCCAATGCGGCCGGACCGCCTCGAGGGTCGCGCCGTAGGCCGGGTCGCGCTCGAGGACCTGCCCGGACATCAGCCTGTCGCCCTTCCGGAGGCCGTTCCGCAGCCGGAATTCGAGCGGGTCCATGCCCAGCCGCGCGGCCAGCTGGTCCATCTGCGACTCGACGGCGAACGCGACCTGCGTCGTCCCCGGGCCGCGCATGCAGCCGGCCGTGGGGTTGTTCGTGAACACCACCCGGCCGTGGAGCTCGACGTGCGGCCAGCGGTAGGGACCGGTCGCCGAGGCGAACGTCTTGACCATGAGCCCGGGCCCGAACGAGGCGTACGCACCGGTGTCGGCGAGCATGTCGAGCTGGAGCGCGGTGAGGTCGCCGTCGCGCGTGGCGCCGCTTCGACACCGGATCCGGTAGGGGTGCCGCTTCGTGGTGGACACGAAGGACTCGGCCCGGCTGTAGACGATCTTGACCGGCCGGCCCGTCCGATGGGTGGCCAGCGCCACCAGGCATTGGCACGAGATGTCCGTCTTCCCGCCGAACGCGCCCCCGCTCACCGTGGGGACGACGCGGACGCGCTCGGCCGGCAGGCCCAGCGTCCTCGCGACCTCGGCCCGGTGATAGTGGGAGTACTGCGTCGACGTCCGCACGACGAGCGTGTCGCCCTCCCAATAGGCCAGCGCAGCCTCCGGTTCGAGGTAGGCATGTTCGTTCCACGGGGTCGTGTAGGTGTTCTCCACCACGACATCGGCGCGGGCGAACCCTTCCGCGATGTCGCCCGACCGCAGCCAGTGCTCGGCCAGCAGGTTGCCATCGGGATGGATGTGCGGCGCGCCGTCCGCGAGCGCGTCGTCGGGAGTGAACGCGGCGGGGAGCTGACGGTACTCCACCTCGATCATCGAAAGCGCCGCGGCCACCGCCTCCGGAGTGGTCGCCACGACGAGGGCGACGGGATCGCCCACCTGGCGAACCCTGGCGTCCACCAGGACCGGCTGATCCTTCACCTTGCGCCCGTAGCTGTTCTGCCCCGGGATGTCCCGCGCGGTCAGGATTGCCTGGACGCCCGGCAGCAGGCGCGCGCGTTCCGTGTCGATGCGCACGACCTCGGCGTGTGCGTGGGGGCTCCGCAGCGCCCGGGCATGCAGCATCCCATCGACCGCGAGGTCCGCCGCGTAGAGGGCGCGGCCCATCGCCTTGTCCAGCGCGTCCGGGCGCACGTGCCCGGTTGCCCCAGCGGGCCACGACGCGGCACCGCTCTCCGGTCCCGGTGGCCAGCGCCGCGGCGAGCCCTGCTGCCCGTTGGCGACCCATTCGATCGCGTCCACGATGCCCTGGTATCCCGTGCAGCGACAGAGGTTGCTGCCGAGCCACCGAACGATCTCGCTCCGGCTGGGCCGGGGGTTGCGCTCGAGCAGCGCGGCGGCCGCCATGATCATCCCGGGCGTGCAGAACCCGCACTGGACGGCATCGGCCGCCGCAAATGCCTGCTGCAGGGGGTGCGGACGCTCGGGGCTCCCGAGCCCCTCGATCGTCAGGACATCCCTTCCGGCCACCCCTCTCGCGGGCGTCCGGCACGCGCGCACCGCCCTCCCGTCGACCATGACGACGCAGGTCCCGCACGTGCCGTCATCGCAGCCTTCCTTGGTCCCGACCAGGCCAAGGCCCTCGCGGAGCAGGTCCAGCAGCCTCCAATGTGGAGGGACGTCGAGCCGGCGTGGGATGCCGTTCACCACCAGAGCCACGCTCGTCCGTCGGGTCATGCCGCGACTCCTGCTGTCGTGCCTGGCCGGCCTGCCGCGAGGACCCGTGCGCTTCGTCGGCCGAGTGGTGAGGGAATTCCATTATGCGCCGAGTGCCTGGCTTCCCTGGGGACAGGCGGAGCGCTGGTGCACGGCCAGCCCCCACCTGCGACGAGCGCCTGGAGCAGCGGATCGAACGCCTCGAGGCGCAGTTCGAGTGGGGTGACATCGGGGCCGACGAGTATCGAAGGAAGATGCTGGGGGCCCGGACCGAGCTCGCCTCGCTGCCCGAGCCCGAGAAGGTCGTGACCTTCGACCGGGTCGCAGCCATCGTGACTTCGCTCGAACAGGCGACGCGGGTGGCGTCCCCGCCCAGTTGCGGGACCTCATCCGGCTCCTGATCGACCGGGTGACGATCGCCGCCGGGAGCGTCGCGGAGATCGAGCTCAAGCCAGCAGCCAA
>CAZVPS010000048.1:0-12476 GCA_964629105.1 uncultured Anaerolineaceae bacterium | reverse complement strand
TCGGGCTGATCGTGATGGCCGGCTCGTACCTCCTCATCGCGGCCAGGTAGGGAGGACGACGATGAACATCGGCGACTTCCCCATCCTCAGCGTCATCACCTTCCTGCCGCTCGTCGGGGCGCTGGTGATCGCGATCATCCCGCGCCGCAACGTGGGCGCGATCCGGGGGGCGGCCCTCGTCTTCTCGCTGGCGGCCTGGGTGGTCAGCCTGTGGCTGCTCCTGGGCTACCTGCCGGGGCGCGAGACCGGCGCCGGCCTGGCCTTCCAGTACGTGGAGCAGCTCGACTGGATCCCCCTCTTCGGAATCCAGTACAAGCTCGGCGTCGATGGGCTCTCGGTGGCGATGGTCGTGCTCACGACGACCCTCACCTGGATCTCCATCCTGGCCAGCTTCTCCCCGATCAAGGAACGGGTGAAGGAGTACATGATCTCCTTCCTCATCCTCGAGGTCGGGATGCTCGGCGTCTTCGTCTCGCTGGACCTCTTCCTCTTCTACATCTTCTGGGAGATCGTCCTCGTCCCGATGTACCTGATCATCGGGATCTGGGGCGGGGCGAACCGCATCTACGCCACGATCAAGTTCGTCCTCTACACCCTGGTCGGGTCGCTCCTCATGCTGGTGGCGATCCTGGCCACGGCCTTCGCCTACCAGGCTGCGACCGGGAGCTGGGAGGGCGCCTTCGACCTCCAGAACCTGGCCGGCCACGGATTCGACCGGACCTTCCAGCTCTTCGCCTTCGCCGCCTTCGCGCTGGCGTTCGCGATCAAGGTCCCGATGTTCCCCTTCCACACGTGGCTGCCCGACGCCCACGTGGAGGCGCCCACGGCGGGGTCCGTGATCCTGGCTGGGGTCCTCCTGAAGCTCGGCGCCTACGGGTTCATCCGCTTCGCGCTGCCGCTCTTCCCCGAGGGGGCGCAGGCCTTCGCCCCGCTGATCATCCTGCTCTCGGTCATCGCCATCATCTACGGCGCGATCGTGGCCCTGGTCCAGCCGGACCTCAAGAAGCTCGTGGCCTACAGCTCGGTGAGCCACATGGGCTTCGTGACTCTCGGGATCTTCATCTTCCAGGAGCAGGGGCTCCAGGGGGCGATCCTCCAGATGGTCAACCACGGCCTCATCACGGGGGCGCTCTTCCTCCTGGTCGGCGTGATCTACGAGCGGACCCACGACCGGGCGATCGCGAACATGGGCGGCCTGGGCGGGCCGGTGCCGGTCTACTCGGCGGCGCTCGGCTTCTTCGTCCTCGCCTCGGTCGGGCTGCCCGGCCTGGCCGGCTTCGTCGGCGAGTTCCTCGTCTTCCAGGGCGCGTTCGCGTACAGCCCGTGGGTCGCCGCCACCATCGCGTTCGTGATGATCCTGGCCGCCGCCTACCTCCTCTGGATGCAGCAGCGGGTGCTCTTCGGGCCCCTCTCGGACTTCCTGCGGGGGCTCGGGCACCACCTGACCGACATGCGGCCGGTCGAGATCCTGACGCTCGCCCCGCTGGGGGCGCTGACCGTGATCCTGGGCCTCTTCCCCGGCCTCGTCCTGAACCTCATCGCCGGATCGGTCAGGGCCGTCCTCGCCGCCGTGGACCCGTCGCTCGCGACGGTGATCGGGAACTGACGGGAGCCCCGCCGATGTCCCTTGCCGACCTCACCGTCATCGCCCCGCTCGTCGTCGTCGTCCTCGTGGCGGCGGCCATCATCGTGGCCGACATCATCAAGCCCGGGAACGCCACCGCCGCGGTCGGGGTGGGCCTCCTGGGCCTCGGCATCGCCGCCGCCCTCGTCCTGTGGGCCGGCGCGACACCGGGGACCGCGTTCGGCGGCTCCTACCGGGTCGACGCCCTGACGACCTTCCTCCACCTCGTCTTCGTGGCGATCGCGGCCCTCACGATCCTCTTCGGGCCGGACTACCTGGCGCCGCGCGGGCTGCCGGTTCCCGAGTTTGCCGCGCTCCTCATCTTCGCGATCGCGGGGGCGATGCTCGTCGCCGCCTCGGCCGACCTCCTGGTCCTCTTCCTGGGCCTGGAGCTGATGGTGATCCCGGGCTACCTCCTGGCCGGGTACCACAAGCGCGACGCGCTCTCCACGGAGGGCGCCATCAAGTACTTCCTCCTCGGCTCGTTCTCGAGCGCGATCTTCCTCTTCGGCCTGGCCTTCGTCTGGGGCCTCACCGGCTCGACCCGGATCGGCGACGTGGCGGCCGTCCTGGGCCGGATCGTGGAGGGGCAGGCGGCACTCTCGCCGGGCCTGGCGATGGGCCTCGCCTTCCTGACGACCGGCGTCGCCTTCAAGATCGCGGCGGTCCCCTTCCACTACTGGACGCCGGACGCCTACCAGGGCTCGCCGACCCCGGTCACGGGCTACCTCTCGGTGGGGCCGAAGATCGGCGCCTTCGCCGTGATCCTGCGGGTCTTCGCCGAGGCGCTGGGGCCGCTGCGCGACGAGTGGGTGATCGTCTTCTTCGTCCTGGCCGCTCTCACCATGACCCTGGGCAACCTCGTTGCCCTGACCCAGGACAACGTCAAGCGGATGCTGGCGTACTCCTCGATCGCCCACACCGGCTACATGATGGTGGGGCTCACGGCCTACGCCGCCGGGCAGATCCAGGGGCTCGAGGGGCTCCTCTTCTACAGCGCCGCCTATGCCTTCATGAACCTCGGCGCCTTCGCCGTCATCGGGGCCCTCCAGAAGCGCCCCGGCGTGACCAGCCGCCTGGAGACGTTTGCCGGCCTGGGGCGTCGCGAGCCGGTCCTCGGGATCCTGATGGTCCTCTTCCTGCTCTCCCTCACCGGGATCCCGCCGACGGCCGGCTTCTTCGCCAAGGCGTACGTGATCCTCGCTGCCGTCCAGGGCGGCGGCTGGCTGACGCTCCTCGCCGTGATCGCGGTCCTCAACGCCGCGGCCGCGGCCTTCTACTACCTGCGCGTCGTCGTCTACATGTACATGCGCGAGCCGCAGGGCGAGCCGGCCCCGGTGGCCCACGGGGCGCTGCTGCGCCTGGGGCTGGCGATCACGGCGACCGTCACGGTGGTGCTGGGGCTCTTCCCGGGCCCCTTCCTCGAGAGCGTCGGCGCGGCCGCGAAGGCGGTCGGCGCAGCGCTGCCGTAGGTCCTCCCCGCGCGGCCGGGGCCGCGGCTCGCCGGCTTCGAGGCGCCTGAGAGGTCAGGCCGCGCGGCCTACTCGCCGATCGTCACGCCCGGCAGGATCGTCCCCAGGCTGCGGGCCATCTGCTCGGGCCCCAGCCCGCCGAGCGCCGCCTCCTGCACGATGCCCGCCTCGTCGATCCAGTAGTGGACGGGCAGGGCGAGGGCGTCCCATGCCGTGGCGCGGCTCCCGTCGCCGTCAAGCGCGACCGGGAAGGTCACGTTGAGCGCGTCGACGAACGGCTTGACGGTCGCCGCGTCCTCCTTGACATGGACGGCGAGGACCACCAGGCCCGTCTCCGCGTAGCGGACCGCGAAGCCGTTCATCAGCGGGTACTCGTCCCGGGCGGGCGGGGCGTAGGTGCCGGTGAAGAGGAGCCAGACCGGCTCCCCCCGGTAGGCCGCGAGATCGATCGTGGCCCCGTCCAGGCCCGGCGCGACCAGCGGCGGGGCCGGCTTGCCGACGAGCGGGAAGGGGGAGGGGCTGCGCGTGGGGCCGCGCTCGGTTGGCGGCGGGGACGGGGTCGTCACGGGCGTGGCGAGGAGCGTCGGCGAGGGGAGCACGGCGCCCGGCGTCGACGTCGCGGCCGCCGTCGGGGCGGGCGCCGTGGGCACGAGCGAGTAGACGGCGACGGCCAGGCCGAGGGCGGCCGCGACGCCGGCGATCAACCCGAGCGCGATCGCGATGAAGGTGCGCATCGGCGCGGAGCGTAGCGGACTCCCGCCCCGGCTGCGCGGGTTGCCCGCCGCGCAACAAAACCGGGACCTCCGGCGTCCCGGCACCGGACAAACCGCCGGGCGGCGTCGCCCGATCTGCTTGCTAGGATGCCCTCACCGATGCGCTCGCTCCTCGCCTGGATCCGCGGCCGCCTCCTGCCCGCCCTCGTGACGGCGGCCGGCGTCGCGCTGCTCACGGCGGGGCTGCTCACCTACCAGGATCCCCCGGAGGCGGTGGCGGTCGCGCCGTCGGCGGCACCGTCGCCCGGAGCCACCGAGCCGCCACTGCCGAGCCTCCTGCCGCTCCCCACCCTGGCGCCATCCGCGTCGCCGGCGCCGTCCGGTTCCCCGGCGCCGTCGTCCAGCCCCGGCGCTGCCCGCGTCGCGACCCGGGTCGTCGTCCCCGCCCTCCGGATCGACCTCCCGGTCGCAAAGCCGCCCGACGACCCGCACCACTTCCCCTATTGCGACGTCGCCGAGTACCTGCCCCAGCTGAGCCAGCCCGGCTCTCCCGGGACGACCTACCTCTACGCCCACGCCCGGAAGGGCATGTTCCTGCCGCTGCTCCTCCAGTCGCGAATCGACAATGGGAGCGCGATGCTGGGGATGCTCGTCCAAGTCTACACGGACGACAACCTGCTCTTCCTCTACGAGATCACCCGGGTCCTGCGCCACCAGTCGGGGGAGGTCTACAACGAGCCCGAGGAGCAGCTGGTGCTCCAGACCTCGGAGGGTCCAGCGAAGGGCTACGCCGGCTACACCGGCCTCGTGCTGGTCGTCGTCGCCCGGCCCCTCAGCGTGGGCCCGGCGGACCCGAAGGCGGCGAACCCGATCGCGAAGCCGGTCGCCTGCCAGTAGCCCGCGGTCAGATCCAGCGGATGCGGCGCAGCACCAGGGCGAGCCCCACCGCCAGCCCGACGATGCCGAGGGTCACGATCCAGAACCCGGGCGCCTCGCGGAGCGAGAAGGCCGCCCCCGCCTCGCTCATTCCGAAGATGCCGGCGAAGGCGCCGATCCCGGCCAGGATGACCGTGACCCCGGTCAGCCGCTTCATGATCAGCGAGAGGTTGTTGTTGATCGTCGAGAGGTAGACGTCGAGGGCCGCCGAGACGAGCTCCCGGAACGAGTCGTACTCGTCGGAGAGGTGGACGGCGTGGTCGTAGATGTCGCGGAAGTAGACAACGTGCTCCGGGTCGATGAACGGGAGCGTCCGGTTCGTCAGCTGGTTGAAGACCTCGCGCTGCGGCGAGCTGACGTGACGCAGCTCCACGAGCTGGCGCTTGAGGCCGAACAGCTGCTCCAGGGTGTCGGCGTCCGGCCGGCTGACGATCCGGTCCTCCAGGTCGTCCACGGCATCCTCGATCCGGTCGAAGACCGGGTAGTAGTCGTCGACGACGTAGTCGAGGAGCGCCCACAGGAGATAGTCGGTCCCCCGGGCCAGCACGGGCTCCACGCCTTCCCGCAGGTGCTGCGCGCGGCGCGGGTCCCAGAACTTCGCATGGACCGTCAGGAGGAAGGTGCTCCCCAGGACGACGTCGATCTCGTCGACGAGGAGCTCCCGCTCCCAGGCGACGGCGAAGACGACGAGGTGGGCGAATCCGTCGGTCAGCTCCAGCTTCGGCCGCTGGTTCCGCTCGAGGATGTCCTCGGCGATGAGGGGGTGCAGGCCGAGCGCCCCCGCCACCGCCTCGACCAGCGCCGGCGACGGATCCGTCAGGTCGATCCAGTGGCGGGCGGTCGATTCGCGGACCGCGTGCTGGAGAGCCTCGAGCCCGGAGAGCGTCCGGTGCTCGCCGTCGCGCCAGTGCTCGATCCGGAGCGACGCCGCGGCCTCGACACGGAGCGCCTCAGAGGGCGAGGCTGGGCTCGGATCCGTCGAGCCCGTCTCCGTCGCCATCGCCACCTCCCGCCCCGGCCGCGCCGCTGCCGGCCGTCTCGTCGCGGAGCATACGCGGCCGTGCCCCGAGCGCGACGCCCGCCGGGAGCGCCGCCACGGTCACCCCCGCGGCCACGAGGAAGAGGGCGACCATTGTCTCCGCCGCCTTTGCGGCCGCCCACGCCTCCAGGGCGTCGACGACGAGCGGGTCCCGCAGGTGCCGGTCCGCGAGCGCCGGCCCCACGATCGCCTTGTACGCGTCCGGGGACCCGAAGACCTCGTCCGAGAGTCGGGTGATCGTCGTCGAGCCGTACGCGGTGAGGGCGGCCAGGCCGATCGCCATGCCGATCATCCGGGCGACGGTGACGGTGGCCGACGCCGCGCCGAAGCGGGCGCGGCCAACGGCCTCCACGGCGGCCGTGGTGCGGGGCGTCACCGTCAGGCCGAAGCCCAGCCCGAAGAACCCGGCGGCGGCCGCCACGACCGGGTAGGTCACGCGGGCGTCCCACGTGCCCATCCAGAGGAGGCCCGCGATCGACGCCCCCAGGCCCAGGGCGGTCACGGCGCGCAGGGACCAGTGCCGCACGAGCCAGCCCGACGCGAGGGCGCCGGCGGCCGTGGCGGCCGCGAGCGCCCCGAGGGCCAGGCGCTGCTCGTCGGGGCCGCCGTAGAGGACGCGGTCCACGAAGACGGACGTGCCGACGAGCGCGGTGGCGAAGGCGTAGCCGGTCAGGAGGCCCACGAGCGCCGCCGCGGCGAAGACCCGGTCGGCGAAGAGCCGCGGGTCCAGGAAGGGGGCTGGCCGCACCAGGCCAAGGACGACCGCCGCCAGCGCGGCAGCGACGCCGGTGGCGATCAATCCCGCGGAGACCAGCGCGGGGTCGAGGCCGGCCTCCACCGCGCCACCGGCCTGCTCGCCGAGAAGGGTCACGCCGAGCACGATCGCCGCCAGGGCGACCGTGAAGAGCAGCGCGCCGGCGAGATCGACCCGGGCCCGGGCCCGCGGCGTGTCCCAGCCCACGGTGGCCGCCCAGCCGAAGGCGAGGGCCACGACCCCCACGGGCACGTTGACGAAGAAGACGTAGCGCCACGAGGGGGCCAGCAGATTCGCCGCCGGCCCGCCGAAGATCCCCAGCCGGACGAGCGCGGCCTCGGGCCGGATGGTGTCCAGGATGGCAGCCCCGAGGAACGGCCCCGCGGCCATCCCGAGAAACGTCAGCGCCCCGATCACCCCGAGGGCCCGCGGGCGCTCGTGGCCCTCGAAGAGGTGAGAGGCGGCGGCCGTCGCGACCGGCACGAGCGCCCCGCCCCCGACCGCCTGGACGGCCCGGGCGGCGATCAGCTGGTCCAGCGTCTGGGCAATCCCCGCGAGGAGCGACCCGAGGGTGAAGCAGACGAGGGCCGCCAGGAAGAGCCGCCTCGCGCCCCAGACGTCGGCAAGCCGGCCGGCGAGGGGCATCGTCCCGACGTAGACGAGGAGGTACGCGTTGATGATCCAGCTGGCGTGGCGGAGCTCCGTCCAGCTGCCCAGGTCGACGACGATCGCCGGCAGGGCGACGGCGGTGATCATCAGCTCCAGCCCGGCCAGGAAGACGCCGGTTCCCAGCACGACGAGGAGGACGAGGGCGACCCGGCGGTCCATGCGCGGAGTGTAGGGCCGCGCGGAGTGGCTCCCAACCGCAGGCCGGCCCCCGCGCGAACTGCGGATGCATACTCACCACGAAGGGGGCTCCATGGGCGGCGGCGGCGGACTCGAGATCGAGCGCAAGTACCTCCTGGCGGGCGTGCCGGCCGAGGCGGTGCTTGCGGCGCTCGGCGCGCGCCCCGTCCGGATCGAGCAGGTCTACCTTCGCGCCGAGGACGACTGGGTGCGCCGCGTGCGCCGCATCGACGCCCGCGGGGCCGTCCGGTACGTGCTCACCCGCAAGCGCGAGCTGTCGGGGATCGTGCGGCAGGAGCTCGAATCCCACCTGACGGCAGAGAAGTACGGCCGCCTCCTGGCGGACGCCGACCCGGCGCGGCGGGTGATCCGCAAGACGCGACACGTGATCCGCTACGGCTCCTGGACGCTGGAGCTCGACGTCTTCAGCGAGCCCCCCGGCCTCGTCCTCCTCGAGGTGGAGCTCCACGACGCGACGGAGGTGCCCGAGCTGCCGCCCGCGATCGCCGCTCTCGTCGTGCGCGACGTGAGCACGGAGACGGCCTACACGAACCACTGCCTCGCGCTCCGGCCCGCCCTCGGGCCCGCCTGACACACCGGCCCGCTTGACGCGCCGGCCCGCCCGCGGCACCCTCGCGTCGATGACCCCGAAGCCGCCCGACGACCAGGCCGACGACCTTCCGCCCGCCGAGGCGGCGCGCGCCCGACGGCGCGACCACGACGCGGCCGCCCCCGAGCGCTCAGGGATGCGGACCGGCCTGGCCAAGCAGTTCAAGCAGGTCCTCGACGCGCAGGTGAAGCGCGGCCGCGCGGCCGGCGCGGAAGACGAGGAGCCGCCGTCCGCGAGCCGTCCGCCGGTCTCGTCGCGCCGGAAGCGCGGGAAGCGCGGGCAGCCCCCGGGTGACGCACACCCGGAGCGCTGACCGGGGAGTCCGGCGGCGCCCCGGCGCGCGAGGGCGAGTTCGAGGCCGGGTTCCAGCAGGCCGTCTGCTCGGATTCCGGGCCACCACGCTCGGGGATCACGACCAACTCCGGGTTCGCCGGGAAGTTCACGCTCGGAAAGCCCCGGATCCAGCAGGTGAGCTGCTCGAAGTCCCCACCCTCGATCGCAGCGGCTCGCACCCCCTCGCCACGGCGTCTCGATCGCAGGATTGCCGGCGACCATGGAGCCCGGCCGGGGGCTCCCGCCACCACCCGGGGGCGTCCCGCGCGGCGGCACCTCGGCGGCACGCGGCGGCACGGTGGCCGCGCCGTTCACGAGGCCGGCACCTCGGCGGCACCTCGACAGGCCGGCGCCACCCTCCACAAGGCCGGCGCCACCCTCTTGACACCGCTGGCGGTCCTGCCTACCATCAACGTCGCTTTATATAAACGCACGTTGCTGCGCATCGGCCGCCGAGCCCGACACCGCGTCACCCCCGATCGGAGCCCACCCCTGAGCCCCTCGCCCGCCCGCTTCCGTTCCACGATCGCCTCGTTCGTCGACCAGCCGGACGACCTCCGCGAGATCCGCATCTTCCACAAGGCGCTCGCGGACGTGAACCGGCTCCGCATCGTGCGCCGCCTGGCGGACGGCCCGGCGAGCGTCGGGGACCTCATCGACCACGTCGGCCTCAGCCAGCCGCTCGTCAGCCATCACCTGCGTCGCCTTCGCGAGGCCGGCCTCGTCGTCAGCCGGCGGGCCGGCCGCGAGACGATCTGCTCCCTCCGGCCGGAGGCCTTCGGCGAGGTCGCCGCCCGCGAGCGGGCCGTCCTGGGGATGGGCTGACCGTGGCCATCTCGAACGACCTGCGGGCCCGGGTCAAGAAGGTCGGCGAGCCGATCGCCCTCTTCTTCGGGCGCCTGGGGCTCACGCCAGACGGGCTCACCCTCATCGGTTTCGGGATCACGGCCATTGGCGCCGTCCTGCTCGCCAACCAGCTCTGGCTGGCGGGCGGCCTCGTCGTCCTCGCGGGCGGCGTCTTCGACATGTTCGACGGGACCCTGGCCCGGGCCACCGGCCGGGTCACGAAGCTCGGCGCCTTCATGGACTCCGTCTTCGACCGCTGGGGCGAGGCGCTCGTCTACGTCGGCCTCGTCGCCGGGCTCCACCAGAGCGGCTGGCTCGACGCCCCGATCTACGCGGCGGCCGCCATGGCCTCCGCGTTCCTCGTCAGCTACACCCGGGCGAAGTCGGAGGGCCTCGGCTTCTCCGCCGGCACCGGGATGGCGGCGGTCGGGATCATGCCCTTCGAGGTCCGTCTCGTGATCCTGTGCGGCGGGCTCATCGCCGGCGGGCTGATCGGGGCGGACCTGGTCGTGCCGGATGGCGGGTTCCAGGGCGCGGGCGGCGCCGCGTTCCCCACCGGCATGCTCATCATCGAGGGCGCCCTCGCCATCATCGCCCTCGGAGGCGCGGTCACCGTGATCCAGCGCATCCTTCACACTCGCGCCCAGGCCCGCGCGGCCACCACCACGGAGGCCGGCGAGCGGGCGAGCTGACGATCGAATCTACCTCCACCACCCACCACCAGCAGGAGCGAGAGCAGACAGCAACATGGCCAAGAAGAACGGGAGCAACGGCGTGAGCGGCAATGGCAACGGCAACGGCGCGAGCGGCAACGGCAACGGCGTGAGCGGCACGGGCAAGGCCTGGGCCGGCGCGAAGCGCAAGGACGGCAAGATCCGCGTCGCCATCGTCGGCGTCGGCAACTGCGCCAGCAGCCTCGTCCAGGGGCGCTACTACTACGAGAACGCGAAGGAGGGGGACTTCGTCCCCGGGCTCATGCACGTGAGCCTCGGCGGCTACCACGTCCGCGACATCGAGTTCGTGGCCGCCTTCGACATCAACAGGACGAAGGTCGGCAAGGACCTCTCCGAGGCGATCTACGCACATCCGAACAACACGATCGTCTTCCAGCAGGTCCCGCACATGGGCGTCACGGTCGATCGCGGAATGACCCACGATGGCCTCGGCAAGTACCTCAGCCAGATCATCGAGAAGGCGCCCGGCCCCACGGCCGACATCGTCGGGATCCTCAGGGAGCGCGAGGTCGACGTGATGGTCTCCTACCTCCCGGTCGGGAGCGAAGAGGCCACCAAGTGGTACGCCGAGCAGGCCCTCAAGGCCGGCGTCGGGTTCGTCAACGCGATCCCGGTCTTCATCGGCCGCGAGCCCTACTGGCAGCGCCGCTTCGCCGATGAGGGCCTCCCGATCATCGGCGACGACATCAAGAGCCAGGTCGGGGCGACGATCAGCCACCGCGTCCTGACCCGCCTCTTCATGGATCGCGGCGTCCGCCTCGACCGCACCTACCAGCTGAACTTCGGTGGCAACACCGACTTCCTCAACATGCTCGAGCGCGAGCGCCTCGAGAGCAAGAAGATCAGCAAGACGAACGCGGTCACCTCGATGCTCGACTACGAGCTTGAGCCCGGCAACGTCCACGTCGGTCCCAGCGACCACGTGCCGTGGCTGACGGACCGCAAGTTCTGCTACATCCAGATGGAGGGCACGACCTACGGTGACGTGCCGCTCAAGGCCGAGCTCAAGCTCGAGGTCTGGGACAGCCCGAACAGCGCCGGCGTCATCACCGACGCGATCCGCTGCATGAAGCTGGGCCTGGACCGCGGCCTCAAGGGGACGCTCGTGGCCCCGTCGGCCTACTTCATGAAGAGCCCGCCGCAGCAGCTTCACGACGACATCGCCTTCAACCGCGTCGAGGCATTCATCCGCGGCGAGGACAACGAGACCCTCGTCGGGACCGAGAAGGTGGTCGAGCGCAAGCTGCGCACGCTGGCGAAGGTGAAGACGCCCGAGAAGGTCACCGCCACGTGACATCCGCCCCCGGGGCGAAGAACGGCAACGGGGGGCGCCTTCGGGCGCCCCACCGCCGCGCGGGCGGCGGCCGCCGCGTCCGGGAGAAGGCCGTCGTGGTCGCGTTCCGGGCGGGATCCTGGGTCCTGGGCCGCCTCCCCTTCGGCCCGACCGTCCGGGTCGGCGGCTGGATCGCCGTCGCGGTCTACGAGCTCTGGCCCCAGAAGCGCCGCCACGTCCGGGCCAACGCCGCCCGGATCCTCGACCTGCCCCCCGGCGACCGCCGGGTCGACGCCCTGGGCCGCGAGGTCTTCCGCAACCAGGTTCGCTGGGTGATCGAGGGGATGCACCTGGTCCGGATGTCGCCGGCCCAGAGGGTCGCCCAGTTCGGAGGGCCCGGACCCGACCGGCTCCACGCCGCCTGGCAGACCTCGAGCGGCGTCATCATGGCGGGTCTCCACATCGGGAACGGTGATGCCGCGGCGGCCGGCATGGCGGGCCTCGGCCTGCCGACCAACATCCTCGCGGACGACACTGCGCACGAGGAGCTCTTCGCGCGGTTCAGCGCCCAGCGACGCAGCTGGGGCGTGGAGGTCATTCGCTGGCGGAATCTCCGCGACGTCTACCGGGTCCTGCGCAACCGCGAGATCCTCGGGCTCCTCGTCGACTGGGGCTACCGCCCGGAGGGACAGCCGGTGCGCTTCCTGGGCTCGTGGACCACGCTGCCCCCGGGCCCGGCCGTCCTGGCCGCGAGGACCGGGGCGACCATCCTTCCCTTCTGGACCATCCGCCGCCCCGACGGGACCTTCCTGGGCGAGGTCGGGGCTCCCATCCACGTCGCTTCCGTGAAGCCTGCTGAGATCGCCCGGGCGACGCAGGCGATCGCCGACGCGCTCGAGCCGGCGGTCCGCGAGGCCCCCGAGCAGTGGTGCGTCTTCAAGCCCATGTGGCCCGACGACCCGGCGGAGGAGGCGCTCCTGGCCGACCGCGCCCTGGCCGACCGCGCCCAGGCCCACCGCGCCCGGACCGACCGCGCCGCAACGGCGCACGGCGACCTCTCCGCCACTGCGCAGGGGACCGCCGGGTGAAGGCCGGGCCCGCCGACCCGCGGGATGAGCGGCGCGGCACCGCCGGCCAGCGCGCCCGGGCGGCCCTGGTGGGCGGCCTCGGCGCGGCGCTCGACCATCTTCCGGCCGCCCTCGTCGACGGGCTCTGCGACGCCGTCGGCGAGCTCTGGTATCGCGCCGCTCCCGGCCGCGGCGCGGTCGCCCGCGGCAACCTCGCCCACATCGTGGA
>CAZVPS010000047.1:0-12619 GCA_964629105.1 uncultured Anaerolineaceae bacterium | reverse complement strand
CGTGAGGATCGTCAGGCGCTTCCCGCTCGGGCGGGGCTGCTTGGCCAGGAAGTCGGCGACGTTGAAGAGGTCGGCGATCGCGTCGACGCGCAGGACGCCGACCCGCCGGAAGGCGGCGGCGAGGACCTCGTCAGAGCCCGTGAGGGAGCCGGTATGCGAAGCCGCCGCCTTGGCGGCCTGGGCGGTCCGGCCGGGCTTGATGACGATGATCGGCTTGGTCAGGGCCACCTCGCGGGCGGCCGAGAGGAAGGCCCGCGCGTCCCCGATCGTCTCCATGTAGACGACGATGCTCTGGGTCGCCGGGTCGTTGCCGAGGTAGGTGATCAGGTCGCCCCAGCCCACGTCGAGCATGGAGCCGAGCGAGACGACGGCGCTGAAGCCGACCTTCTCGCGGATGCTCCAGTCGAGGACCGCCGTGAGCAGCGCGCCGCTCTGGCTCACGAAGCCGACGGTCCCGGGCGCGGAGATGCCGGCCGCGAACGTGGCGTTGAGCCCGGTCGTGGGGCGCATGACGCCGAGGCAGTTCGGCCCGACGATCCGCATCCCGTTCGCGCGGGCCGTCGCGAGGATCTGGCGCTCCAGCTCGGCGCCCTCCGGGCCGACCTCCTTGAACCCGGCGGAGATGATGACCACGGCCTTGACCCCGGCCGCGGCGCACTCCTCGATGGTGGCGGGAACCGTCGGCGCAGGCGTCACGACGACCACGAGCCCGGGGGTCTCGGGCAGCGCGGCGATGTTGGGGTACGCCCGGACGCCCAGGATGCTGGCGCGCTTCTGGTTGACCGGGTAGACGGTGCCGCCGAAGGGGCTGCTGATGAGGTTCCAGAAGACGGTCCGGCCGACGCTCCCCTCCTTCTCGGTGGCGCCGATGACGGCGACGGAGGACGGTGCGAAGAACGAATCGAGGGGGTTGTGGCTGGCGCCGAGGACGTCGCTGGCGAGGTCGCGGACCGTCCGGTCGGGCGGTGGGGCGGGCTCGGGCTCGTCGGGGCCGAGGGCGAACGGTTCGAGGTTGACGGGGGCGAAATCGGGCACGGGGTTCAGGCTCCTCGAGCGGCGCCCGCCGGGCGGCGGGCGCGGGATGGCACGGCTGGCTCCGTGCAGCGTGCCACGGTCGGAGGCCCGACGCGCAGAGCCGACCCTCCCCGATCCGGGGGCCGGGTGTCCGCCGATGGCGTACCCTCGATCCGGCCCACCCAGCCCGGAGGAACCCATGGCCCAGGTCAAGCTCGGCGCACTCTGCTGGAACCAGTACACGGACTGGCCGTCACTGCTCGAGGCCGGCGTGCGCGCCGACCGGCTCGGCTACGACTCGCTCTGGACCTGGGACCACCTCTACCCGATCATCGGCGACTCGCACGGGCCGATCTTCGAGGGCTGGCTCACGCTCGCCGCCTGGGCCCAGGCGACCGAGCGGATCCGGATCGGGCTGATGGTGGGGGCGAACACCATCCGCAACCCGGCCCTGGTGGCCAAGATGGCGACGACCCTCGACCACGTCAGCGGCGGGCGGGCGATCCTTGGCGTCGGTGGCGCCTGGTTCGAGGAGGAGCACGAGGATTTCGGGATCGAGTTCGGCTCCGGCTTTCCGGAGCGGCTTCGCTGGCTCGGCGAGGCGCTCCCGATCATGCGCGGGATGCTCGACGGGACCGAGCCGACGGCGACCGGCCCGCGCTACGCCTCGCGCCACACGCGCAACCTACCGGCGCCGATCCAGGCGCGCCTCCCGATCTGCATCGGCGGGGGCGGCGAACAGGTGACCCTCAAGCTCGTCGCGAAGTACGGCGACATGAACAACCTGGGCGGCGGGATCGAGACGGTCCGGCGCAAGGAGGCGATCCTCCTCGAGCACTGCGCCGCCGTCGGGCGCGACCCCGCGGAGATCGAGCGGACGACCGGCATCGGAACCGTCTTCATCCGCGACGACCGGGCGGAGGCCGAGCGCCTCTTCCGGGAGGCCTTCGAGCGCAACCGGATCGCCAGTCCCTGGGAGAACCAGCCCGTCGGCACGCCGGAGGACGTGGCCGAGATGCTGGCGCCGTACGTCGAGATCGGCTACCGGCACCTGGTCGCCGGCGTCCCCGCGACCTACGACGAGGAGTCGATGACCCGGCTCGCGACCGAGGTGAAGCCGATGCTGGAACGGCTGCCGAGCTGACGCCTGGCGAGGCCGGATCGACGATAAGTCGCAGATAAGCGGGCCGCGCTACTCTCCGGATCGACGCCCGCCGCATCGGATGTGCCCCCAATGCGGCGGGCGTCTTCGCTTCCCGCCCGCCCCGGTCCGTTCATTCGCCCGCCCGCACGCCCGCCGGGGAGTCGAGCGTGGAACACCCCTTCCCCTGGCGCGCCCTCGAGGGCGCGGCCGACCCCTTGCCATCCCCGCCGGACCCACGCCCGCTGCCCGGGGTGGCGTCCCCGGCGCGGCCCGATTCGCCCGGGCCGGCAGGCGGCGGGCACCGGGCCGTGCTGGCCCTCGTTGCGGTCGCGACGGCAGCCGTGGCCGTCGTCGCCGCCATGGCGGTCGTGATCGTCGGGTCGTCCTCGCCTACCCTGGTCCTGCCGGGCGACGGCGCTCCCCCGCTCGCCGTAAGCCGGCTCCTCGCCGGCGGCACGCCCGTCGCGAGCCCCGGGGACACGGACGCGGGGAGCGGCCGGGCAGGGCCGGCGCTGGTCGTGGATGTCGCGGGGGCCGTGCGCCGCCCGGGCGTCTACCGTCTCGCCCCCGGTGCCCGGGTCGTGGACGCCGTCGCCGCGGCCGGCGGGTTCGGGCCGCGGGTGGATGTCGGCGCCGCGAGCCGGATCAATCTCGCGGCGGAGCTCAGCGACGGCCAGCAGGTGCGAGTTCCCTCCCGCGACGACGCGCCGGCAGCGTCCTCGCTCGCCCCCACCACGCTCCCCGGCGGTGGAGGCCCCTCGCCTGCGGGCCTGGTCGACCTCAACACGGCGACGGCCGCCGCCCTCGACACATTGCCGGGCATCGGGCCCGCGACCGCGGCCAAGATCATCGCCGCCCGCCAGGAGGCGCCGTTCGCGACGGTCGACGAGCTTCGCAGCCGGGGCGTCCTGGGCGCGGCGACGTTCGGAAAGGTGCGGGACCTCGTCACCGTCGGCCCGTGATCCCGTTCGGGTCCCGGGTCGGGATCGGCGCCATCGCGGTCGGCGTGGCGCATGCGTCGGCCGCGGTGCCCCTGGCCGCCCTGGTCGCGCTGGTCGCCGCGGGCACGACGGTCGCGGCGCTCTTGGGCATCCGGTCCGGCGGCGCGGGGAGCAGTCGTCGCGCGAGCGCCGGGGTTCTGGCGGGCGCGTGGCTCGTCATCGCCCGGCTGGCCATCGCATCCGGCGACCTCGAGGCCCCCGCGTCCCTTCCCTCCGGCAGCGGCCCCTGGACGGCCCGGGTTGCGGCTGTGAGCGCACCGCGCGATGGTCAGCAGCGACTGACAGTTGAGCTCGACGAACCGTTCGGGGTGCTCCTCGCGGTGACCGCGCCGCGCTACCCGGCCGTGGAGCCCGGCGATCGGGTGCGCCTGGACGGGCGGCCGGCCCTCCCGCCCGAGGGGGGCTACGGGGAGTTCCTCCGGCGCATCGGCGTCGCCGGGACGCTGCGGACGGGCACCCTGGAGCTCGTCGCGCACTCCACGGACGCGGCGGGGTTGCTGGAACGGACCCGGCGCGCCGCCGGCGATTCGCTCGCTCGTGCGCTTCCCGAGCCGGCTGCCGGCCTGGCTGCCGGGATCCTGGTCGGGCTCCGTGACCGGGTGGACCGCGACCTCGCGGCGGCCTTCACGGCGACCGGCCTCTCGCACGTGGTTGCCATCTCGGGCTGGAACATCGCCCTCGTCGCCGGCCTGGTCGGGGCCCTGCTGGCAGGCCGCGCGCGGCGCACCCGGTCCGGCGTGATCCTCGTCGCGATCGTCGTGTACACGGTGCTGGCGGGCGCGTCCGCGTCGGTCGTGCGGGCAGCCGCGATGACGGGCGTCGCGCTCCTGGCGCGCGAGACGGGGCGCCCGGGAACGGCCGCTGCCGCGCTCGGCTGGGCCGTCGCCGGCCTCGTGGTCGCCAACCCGGCAAACGCCGCGGACGTCGGGCTCCAGCTCTCGGCCGCCGCGACGGCGGGACTCATCGCGTGGTCGGCACCGGTGACGGCCTTCCTGGACCGGCGGGCTGGCTGGGCGCCGCGATGGATCCGCGAGGGTCTCGGCGTCTCGCTCGCGGCACAGGCGGCGACCCTGCCCCTCGTCCTCGTCGCCTTCGGCCGGGTGGCGCCCCTGTCGCCGATCACGAACCTCGCCGTGGTCCCGCTCGTGCCCCTGGCGATGGCGACGGGCACGGTGGCCCTGGCCGGAGGAGCGATGGCGGCGCTCGGCGGGCCGGCGATCGTCACGTCGATGATCGGCATTCCGGGGGCGGTGGTGCTCGGCCTGCTGATCGGGATCGTCCGGCTCGCGGCCACGCTGCCTCTGGCCAGCGTCACGCTGCCGCCGGAGATGGCCGTGGCCATGGCGGGAGTCGCCGTCGGCGGGCTCATCGCGATCGCGGCCTGGCGGAGGTCACGGCCGGCGCGAGCGGCGCGTCCGGCGATGGTTGCGGCACTGCCGATCCAATCGGCGCCGCCGCCGGGGGGCCGGCAACCAGGGGGCCGGCAACCTGGCGGCCGGCAACCAGGCGGCCGGCAACCAGGCGGCCGGCTACCCCGCGACCCACGATCGCGGCGGATCGTGCGGCTGGCCGGCCTGCTGGGGGCGCTCGCAGTCGCCGTCCTCGTCGTCGCCGGCGCCACGCGCCCCGACGGCCGGGCCCACGTCGTCGTCCTCGACGTCGGGCAGGGGGACGCGATCCTCGTGACCGGCCCGACGGGTGGTCGGATGCTCGTGGACGGCGGCCCGGACCCGGACCGGCTCCTCGTCGCGCTCGACGCGCGGGTGCCCCCGTGGGACCGCCGAATCGACCTCGTCGTGCTCACCCACCCGCACGAGGACCACGTCGCGGGCCTGCCGCTCGTCCTGGAGCGCTACCGCGTCGGGCGGGTCGTGGAGCCCGGGATTCCGGGACGCAGCCCGGGGTACGAGGCGCTCGCGGCGATCCTTGCAGCGCGCGGGGCGACGAGCGGTCGCCTGGTCGCGGGCGACCGCTTCGCGCTCGACGGGATCGACTTCGACGTGCTCTGGCCGGACGCGGGCCGCGTCCCGTCCGACGCATCCGACGAGGGCAGCGCGGTCAACAACGCTTCGATCGTGCTCCTCGGCTCGTTCGAGGGTCGGCGCCTCCTCCTGGCGGGGGACGCCGAGGCGCCGGTGGAAATGGAGCTGGTCTCGCGGGGCCTCCGGACCGTGGACCTTCTCAAGGCCGGCCACCACGGGAGCCGGACGTCGACCGGCCAGGAGCTGGTGGCCGCGACGCGCCCCCGCGTGGCGGCCATCTCGGTGGGCGCGCGGAACGACTACGGCCATCCGTCTCGCGAAGTCCTGGCGCGGCTGGAGGACGCCGGCGCGGCCGTCCTTCGGACCGACCAGGTCGGGACCATCGACATCGCCCTCGACGCTGCCGGCATGGAGGTGCGGACCGAGCGCCCGGCGCAGCGGGACGAGGCCGGAGCGTCCCCGGCGGGTCGCCGTCCGGACGTCCGCGGCGAACCCGGCCGCCCTGCCGGGCTCCCGTATGATCGCCGCGATGCCCGTCCCGTCGCGCACGGCCGCCGCCGCCCTCCTCCTCTCGCTCGAGCCGCCCGCGTGGCATCTCGGCCACGCGCGCGCCGTGGCGGAGATCGCGGGATGGCTCGCAGCCCGCTGCGCGGCCCGCGGCGTCGCCGTGGATCGGGCGCTCGTGGAGGCGGCCGCGCTCCTCCACGACGTCGACAAGGCACTCCCCGCGTCGGACCCGGCCGCGGCGCTGCCCCACGGCGAAGGCTCCGCCGCGTGGCTGGCCGCGCGAGGGATGGCCGAGCTGGCGCCGGCGATCGTGGCTCACCCGGTGACGCGCCTGCTCGACGCCGAGGCCGACGCCTGGCTGGCGTCCGCGTCGATCGAGGAGCTCATCGTCGCGTATGCCGACAAGCGCGCCGGCCAGCGGCTGGGATCGCTGGACATGCATCTCGCAGGCTGGCGGCATCGCTACCCTGGCAGCTGGTCGGCCGACGACGACGCCCGCGCGCGCACCCGCGCCGGCATGCTCGAGACGACGGTCTGTGGGCGCGCGGGCGTGGCTCCCGCGGCCGTCCGGCGCCTCCGCTGGACCGGGCATGCCCTGCGGGCCGCCCGCCGCGTGGCCACGGGGCGTGCGGTGTGAGCTCCACGACGCTCGGCTACTACTGGGGCGACGACGAGTACGGCCTCGAGGCCGCCGCGGTCGCTCTCGGCCGCCGGGCGGCCGGGACCGGCGGCCAAGAGCCCGTCACCTGGCGAACCACCGGCGGCGGCACGCGGGCCGCGGAGATCGCCGAGCGCGTGGCGACGGGGACGCTCTTTGGCGGCGGCACGCTCGTGATCGTGGAGGATCCGGGGCCGCTGGTGCGGGCGAAGGCGGAGCGCGACGCGCTGCTCGCGGCGATCGCCTCGCTGGCCCCCGGCAACGCCCTCGCCTTCGTGGAGCCCGTCGACGGAACGGCGCGCCGTCCGAAGTCGCTCGAGGACCTGGCGGCCGCGGTGGCCGACGCGGGCGGCGAGGTGCGCCAGGTCGTCGCGCCCCGCGAGGGTGGGATGGCCCGCTGGATCGAGGAGCGGGCGACGGAACGCGGCGTGCGACTGGAGCACGGAGCCGCCGAGGCGCTCGCCCGCAAGGTGGGGGCGTTCGTGCGCGAGGGCGACGTGGACCGCCGGCGCCAGGGTCGTCTCGCCGTCGCAGAGCTCGAGAAGCTCGCCGTCTACCGCCTCGACGCCCCGGTCCGACCCGTGGACGTGGACGCGCTCGTGGCGGACGCGGTGCCGGGCTCGACGTGGGCGTTCCTCGATGCCGTCGGCGCGCGGAAGGCCCGCGAGGCCGTCGACCTGCTGGAGCGCCTCCTCGAGACGACGCCCGAGCCGGTCCTGGTCGCCGTCCTCCACCGGCGGATCCGCGAGCTCCTCCTCGTCGCCGACCATCGCGAGCGGGGCGAGACGATCGCGGCCACCGCGCGGGCCCTCAAGCTCAAGGAGTACCCCGCGCGGAAGCTCTGGGAGCAGGGGCACGCGTGGCGGCAGGACGAGCTCGTCGGCGCGCTGGAGGGACTCCTGGAGCTGGACGCCGCGCTCAAGGGCGAGCGCGCCTCGGACGCCCGGCGCCGACGCCTCGCGTTCTCCCTGTGGCTCGCCGAGCGCGTCGCCCGGACCTGAGGTTCACGAGGCCGCCCCCCGGTGGCGCGACAGCCCTCGGCGCTGACCATGCACGGTTTCGCGGCCCACCACGCTGCGCTTGGTGACCGATCCGCGCCCCGAACGGCATCCCGGGCGTCGAGCGGAGCGTGCTCGACGGGGATTCCTTGCACGACCCGGGGCGGCGGCCTCACCGCGCCGCGCGGTGCCGTTCGATCGTCGGGACCGCCCGTGATGTGGGCCGGTCCGGGCCCCTCAGTCGGCGCTCGACCAGGCCTGCTCCTGGAGGACGAGGTCGGACTCGATCGCGAAGACGCAGCGCGCCCTGCCCAGCTGGAGGGCCTCGATCAGCTCGGGGTCGATGTAGAGCTGGTGGCAGTCCTCGCACAGCCCGCCGGCAACGGCGAAGCAGAGGCGCTCGCTGTGGTCGGGCAGGCGGAACGTGGCGTCGAAGCGCGAGACGACCAGGCGACGGCCGCACTCGGGGCATCGATCACGGAGGCTCGCCATCGGGATCCAGGGACCTCGGCACGCGGGGCCGATCCGTTCGGCCGCCTGCCCCGAATTGTCGAGTCGGGAGGGGCAGTCCGGCGATGGGCCGCTGGTACCGTCGCGCGGCGGCGGTCGTCCCCCACCCGGCGCGCCGACCGGGCTATTGAACCCGCAGGACCGTCCTCGCCTCGGCCCAGAGCCGCTCCAGCGCGTAGAACTCGCGCTCGGGCGGGGCAAAGACGTGGACCACCACTGCGCCCGCGTCCAGGAGGACCCAGTGCGAATGGGGCGCGCCCTCGCGCGAGAGGATCCGGATCCCCTCCGCCTTCAGGCCCTCGGTGATCCCGTCCGCGATTGCGCCGAGCTGGCGCTCCGACCCGCCCGAGCAGAGCACGAGGTAGTCGGCCACGGTGGTCAGCGGCGCGATCTCGAGGAGGACGATGTCAGCGGCCTTCTTGTCCTCGGCGAGCTCCACGATCCGGCGGGCGAGGTCGAGCGGAGCCTTGTCGATCGCGGGCGGGGGCGTCGTGCGGGAGGGCAGGCCGGCCCGCGGCGCCGGAGCCGGCACACGCGCCGGCGCGGCCGTGGCCTCCGCCGGCGTGGCAGGGTCGCTCGCCGGATCATGCGGGTCGAGGACGGGGTCGCTGGACATGGGCCTCCTTACACGTCTGCCGGCGCCGGATCGGACGCCGGATCGGCAACGTAGAGAGCGTACTCCGTGATCAGCGCCGCAACGGCGTCGGGCACGAGATAGCGGATCGACCGTCCGGCCCGAACCCGGGCCCGGATCTGGGTCGAGGAGATGGCGAGCCGCGGATGGTCGAGGACGGTGATCCGATCCGCGCCCGCGGGAAAGCGTTCGCGGAACGACGCGATCGCGGCGTCCGGCGCGCCCTCGCGGGGCACCACGCAGAGGCGCGCGAGGGCCACGATCCGCTCCGGATCGCGCCAGGTGGAGAAGCCCGCCAGCGCCTCCGTCGAGAGGATGAACCACGGCTCCGCTCCAGTCTCGGCCGCGAGCTCGGCGATCGTCTCGGCCGTGTAGCTCGGCCCCGACCGGTCCACCTCCCGCGGATCCGCTGCGAACGACGGGTTGCCAGCGATCGCGCGCTCGACCATCGCGAGACGGAGACGTCCCGGCGAGACGGAGCGGTCCGCCTTCTGCCACGGCTGGCCGGCCGGCACGAAGAGGACCTGCGACAGCCCGAGGACCTCGCGCGCCTCCTCGGCCACCGCCAGGTGCGCGAGATGGGGCGGATCGAACGTGCCGCCCAGGATCCCGATCGGCCCGGCGCCGGCGGGCGTGGTCACCGTCCGTCCTCCTCCCAGGCATCTGCGCCCCACTCGAACTCCACCCGGCCGATGCGCACGGCGTCGCCGGGCTGCACGCCCGCGCGCCGCAGGGCGCCGTCGATCCCGAGGCGTTCGAGGGCGCGCTGGAAGCGCTCGGCCGATTCCTCGACGTCGAAGTTCGTCTGGACGGCGATCCGCTCGATCCGCCGGCCGCGGACGCGAAAGGCCTCGTCCTCGCGCTCGAGGGTGAAGCCGTCGCCCGCGGCGTCGAGGCGATGGATGACCACGCCCGTGGGTTCCGGCTCGGCAGCCAGGCCGGCGGCGTCGGGAAGGAGGTCGGCCAGCAGCCCGCGAAGGGCGTCCAGGCCGTCGCAGGCGTCCGCGGAGACGGCGACGCACGGCAGGTGCTCGGCGCGCCGGGCCGCCGCGAACGCGGGCCACGCCTCCCTGGCCTCCGGCAGGTCCATCTTGTTGAAGGCGACGACGAGCGGCTTATCCAGGAGGGCGGGGTCGTGGAGGCGCAGCTCCTCGCGGATCACGCCGAAGTCCCACTGCGGGTCGCGCGCGGCGCCGTCGACCATGTGGACGAGGACGCGGGTCCGCTCGACGTGGCGGAGGAAGGCGTGGCCCAGGCCGGCGCCCGCGGACGCGCCCTCGATGAGACCCGGCACGTCGGCGATCGTGGGACGGCGATCCTCGTCGTCGCCGAGATCCATCACCCCGAGGTTCGGCTCCAGGGTGGTGAACGGGTAGGGTGCGATCTTCGGGTGGGCCGCCGTCAGGGACGCCAGGAGCGTCGACTTGCCGGCGTTCGGGAGGCCCACGAGGCCGACGTCGGCAATGAGGCGGAGCTCCAGCCGCAGCCAGCGCTCCTCGCCTGGCTCGCCCTTCTGAGCGTGCCGGGGCGTGCGGTGGGTCGCCGTGGCGAAATGGACGTTCCCGAGGCCGCCACGGCCGCCACGCGCGATGGTGGCCGACTGGCCCGTGGCCACCAGGTCGGCGAGGAGCTCGCCCGTGGCGTCGTCGAGCACGCCGGTCCCGGGCGGAACGGCCAGGACCAGATTCTCGCCGGACTTGCCGTGGCGCTTGGCGCCGAGGCCGCGGCCGCCGGGGTCGGCCCGGAAGTGGTGCTTGTAGCGGAAATCGAGGAGGGTCGTCAGGCCGGGGTCAACCTGCAGCACGATGCTGCCGCCGCGGCCTCCGTCGCCTCCGTCGGGACCGCCCCGCGGAACGTGCGCCTCGCGGCGGAACGTGGCCGCGCCGTCCCCGCCGTCGCCGGCGCGGATCCAGATCTTGACGCGGTCGAGGAACATCGCGGCGATTGTCGCACGGGTACGGACCGGGATCGGTCCGCGACGCCGATCGCGCTCGGGCGCCGGCTACAGGTAGCTGAGCGGGTTGACCCGGTAGCCGCCGCTCCAGATCTCACCGTGCCACACCTCGAAATGGAGGTGCGGGCCGGTAGACCAGCCGCTCGCCCCCACGCGGCCGATGAAGGCGCCCCGTCCGACGCTCTCGCCGTCGGAGACGGCGAGAGCCGACAGGTGGTTGTAGGTCGTGTAGAGGCCGCTGCCGTGAGCGATCCAAACCTGGTAGCCGCCGCCGTTGCCCTTCCAGCCGGCGAAGATCACGGTTCCCGCCGCGGCCGCCTTGACCGCAGTCCCGTAGTCGGCCGCGATGTCGAGCGCGGGGTGCCCAGGGCGGGCGTACTGGCTGATGTACCCGCCGGCGACCGGCCAGGCGAACGCACCGCCGGAGTACTGGGCGGGCGGGCGCGTGCTCGTGCGGGTCGTGGTCGAGGGCCGGCTCACCGTGGCGACCCGGACGATCGGGCGCCTGGTCGGCTTCGGGGTGGGGATGGGGGCGCCCCGAGCGCCGGGGATGATCAGCACCTGGCCGATGACGAGGGTCTCGTCGGTGAGCGCGTTCGTGGCGACGATGTCGGCCGCGTCCACCTTCTCCGCGGCGGCGATCGTGGCGAGCGTGTCGCCTACCTTGACCGTGATGACGAGGCCGTTGACCGGCGGAACCACGAGAACCTGGCCGACCTTCAGCTCGTCCTTCGACTTCAGCCTGTTCGCCCACCAGATCGTCATCATCGAGACGCCGGTCCGGCTGGCAATCCCGGTCAACGTGTCGCCGGGCCGAACCTTGTAGGTCCGGAGCTGGCTGCGCCCATCCTCGACCGTGGTGTCCACGACGACAGGCTTGAGGAGCGTGCCGTCGACGAGGAACTGACCGGCTACGTCCGGTGCGCCATCGGTCGACCCGTGGCCCAGCGCCACGCTGGCCGTCGTCTCGTCAAGGCCGAGCCCGGGGTCGGTCCCGGCGCCGTCGTTGGGGCCGAGGATGCCGGCATCCACGTTGGGGCCGACGTCGCCGCCCACCACGAGGCGCTGCGCCGCGCCTGCTCCCTCGGTCGCGCCGGTGGCGCCGCCGGCGAGGCCCGGAACCGCGGTCACGGAGGCGACCAGCAGGAAGCCGGCCACGAGGATGGGCACCAGGCGTTCGGGGGATTCGAGGCGCCGCAGGAGCGCGGCGCGGGTACAAGCTGCCCGGACGGCCGATGCTGTCGCCGCCAGGCGGCCGGACGCGGCACGAAACGCGGCGTCGGCGCGGCGGGCGAGGCCCAAACCGGGGCGATGCGGGGATTCGACCCGGGACTCCGGGCCGCTGCCGTCACCGCGCAATCGCGACCGGAGTCGGCGCGCGGCGACCGTCGCGTTCAGCAATACGATCTCCTGGAGAGGAAGGCGGCATCAGCGCGGGACGTGCGCTCGGGGACGATGCCGACCTCCGTTGGACGCGGTATGGAGCTGGGGGTCTCGATACGGCGTTCTGAAGCTCACCTCCCGGTCGGGCGTTAGGGGGCACGTTACCAGAGGATCAACAAGCCGGCAACGTGGGTCCCCGTTCGGGGGCACCCTGCCATTCGGCCCCTTCCACGGGCCGAATGGCCCCCTCCGCAGACATTGCGGGGCCCGACGGCCCGACGACCTACCCGGTGGTCGAGTCGGCGCTCTTCTGCAGCGAGGCCAGGAACATCGCGTTGTTGTCGGTCTTGGCCAGGCGGTTGAGGAGAAGCTCGATCCCCTCGTTCGTGCCGACGGCGGAGAGCATCCGGCGCATCGTCCAGACCATCTTGAGGACCGGCTCCTCCAGGAGGAGCTCCTCGCGCCGGGTGCCCGAGCGCTGGACGTCGATCGCCGGAAAGATCCGCTTCTCGGCGAGCTTGCGGTCGAGGATGAGCTCGCTGTTGCCGGTCCCCTTGAACTCCTCGTAGATGACGTCGTCCATGCGGGAGCCGGTGTCGACGAGGCAGGTGGCGATGATCGTGAGCGAGCCGCCCTCCTCGATCTTTCGCGCCGCCCCGAAGAAACGCTTCGGCGGATAGAGGGCGATCGGGTCGATGCCGCCCGAGAGCGTCCGGCCCGACGGCGGGAGCGCGAGGTTGTAGGCGCGGGTCAGGCGGGTCACGGAGTCGAGGAGGATGACCACGTCGCGGCCGGTCTCGACCTGCCGCTTCGCGATCTCGAGGGCCATCTCGG